>CAZMWC010000043.1:0-11696 GCA_964569805.1 uncultured Gallionella sp. | reverse complement strand
GATTCCGCTGTATACCGGCTTTGTGAACGACACCTCGGAGATGCAGTTCGTCGAGTTGCATGACTGGATCGCGCGCTTCAACATCCACTATCACCTCGGCGTGGACGGCATTTCGGTGCTGTTCGTCCTGCTCACCGCCTTCTTCACGCCCCTCGTGGTGCTGGCCGGCTGGCAGGTGATCGAGAAGCGCGTCGCGCAATACATGGCGTCCTTCCTGATCATGTCCGGCATCATGATCGGCGTGTTCGCCGCGCTCGACTCCATACTGTTCTACGTGTTCTGGGAAGCCATGCTGATCCCGATGTTCCTGATCATCGGCATATGGGGCGGGAAGAACCGCGTGTACGCGGCGGTCAAGTTCTTCCTCTACACCCTGCTCGGTTCGCTGCTGATGCTGGTGGCGCTGATCTACCTGTACAACCAGTCCGGCGGCAGCTTTGCGATTCTCGACTTCCATAAGGTCGAGCTCCCGATGACGGCGCAGATCCTGATCTTCATCGCATTCTTCTTCGCCTTCGCGGTGAAAGTGCCGATGTTCCCGGTGCATACCTGGTTGCCGGATGCGCACGTCGAAGCGCCGACCGGCGGCTCGGTGGTGCTGGCGGCGATCATGCTGAAGGTCGGCGCCTACGGCTTCCTGCGCTTCTCCATGCCGATTACGCCGGATGCCAGCCATTATCTGTCCGGCGTGATGATCGCGCTGTCGCTGATCGCGGTGGTGTACATCGGCCTGGTGGCGTTGATGCAGACGGACATGAAGAAACTGGTGGCCTATTCCTCGATTTCGCACATGGGCTTCGTCACGCTGGGTTTTTTCATCTTCAACGCCTACGGCATGGAGGGCGCGCTGCTGCAAATGATCTCGCACGGCTTCGTATCCGGCGCGCTGTTCCTGTGCATCGGCGTGCTGTATGACCGCATGCACTCGCGCAACATCGCCGACTACGGCGGCGTGGCCAACACCATGCCGGTATTCGCCGCATTCTTCATGCTGTTCGCGATGGCCAACAGCGGTTTGCCCGGCACCAGCGCATTTGTCGGCGAATTTATGGTGATTATGGGCGCGGTAAAAGTGAATTTCTGGTACGCCTTTGCGGCGGCATCCACGCTGATTTTCGGCGCAGCCTACACCTTGTGGATGTACAAGCGCGTGATCTTTGGCGCGGTGGCAAACCATCATGTTGCCGAACTGACCGACATGAATACGCGCGAAAAGGCGATCTTTGCGATCCTGGCAGTAGCCGTGCTGGGCATGGGTTTGTACCCGTTGCCATTCAGCGAAATTATGCACGTATCAGTGAACGATTTGCTGGTGCACGTGGCGCGTTCCAAGCTGCCGTGATCAGAGGACAGAGGATAGAGGACTGATAGTAGGGTGGATGAGCGCAGCGTTAACCAATGACTTGGCCATCGTTTTTGATGGCCTAGTCAGATGGCTATGCAAAGCTATCCGCCATTTTGGTAAATTCATCCGGCGGAAGGCGCTACGCTTTTCCGCCCTACGCAGGCTGATTTTGAGGTGTATATGGATTTGATGACTAAATTGATGCCGGCCAGTGCGGAAATTTTTCTGCTGGTGATGGCATGTGTGATTCTGATTGCGGATTTGCTGATCCGGCAAAGCGGCAGGCTGGCCACTTACATGCTGGTACAGCTCACCCTGTTGGGTTGTTCGCTGATTACCGTAGGCACGCATGAAAACGGTGTGATCTACGCTTTCCATAATATGTATGTGGATGACCTGATGTCCGATGTGCTGAAGCTGCTGACCTATTTGGCGATATCGATGATGCTGGTGTATTCGCGGCAATATCTTGTGGTGCGAGGGTTGTTTACCGGTGAATTCATGGTGTTGGCCCTGTTTGCCACGCTCGGCATGATGGTGATGATCTCGGCCAACCATTTCCTTACCTTGTATCTCGGGCTTGAACTCCTTTCGTTGAGCCTGTACGCGATGGTCGCACTGCAGCGTGATTCCGCCATCGCCACCGAAGCGGCGATGAAATACTTCATCCTCGGCGCGCTGGCTTCCGGCTTGCTGCTGTATGGCATGTCCATGCTGTACGGTGCGACTGGCTCGCTGGAGCTGGGCGCGGTGGCGCAGGCGATCCAGTCTGGTGCGGCGGACAAGAATCTGTTGGTATTTGGCCTGGTATTTGTGGTTTCCGGCTTGGCCTTCAAGCTCGGCGTGGTGCCTTTTCACATGTGGGTTCCCGACGTGTATCACGGCGCGCCCACCGCGATGACCATGCTGATCGGCTCAGCGCCAAAACTCGCCGCCTTTGCTTTTGTGGCGCGCATTCTGGTGGAAGGCCTGCAACCGCTGGTGCAACACTGGTCGGGCATGTTGATCATCCTCTCCATCGCCTCGATGGCGATTGGCAACCTCACCGCGATCGCGCAAACCAACCTCAAGCGCATGTTCGCTTATTCGACCATTTCGCACATGGGTTTTTTGCTGCTGGGATTGTTGAGCGGCAGTATCGAAGGTTACGGCGCATCGATGTTTTACGCCGTGGTCTATGTGCTGATGTCGCTGGGCGCGTTCGGTATGATCATGCTGTTATCGCGCGAAGGTTTCGAGGCGGATACCCTCAATGACTTCAAGGGGCTCAACCAGCGCAGCCCGTGGCTGGCTTTCCTGATGCTGCTGCTGATGTTCTCTATGGCCGGCGTGCCGCCTACCGTTGGCTTCTATGCCAAATTTTCAGTGCTGAATGCCGTGGTGCAATCCGGCCATATCTGGTTGGCGGTGGCGGCAGTCATGTTCTCGCTGATCGGCGCGTTCTACTATTTGCGTATCGTCAAACTGATGTATTTTGATGCGCCGGAAAGCCACGTGCCGATCACTGTCGGCCAGGACACCGTGTTGCTGATCAGTGCGAATGGATTGGCCGTGTTGCTCCTTGGCCTGCTACCGGGAACACTGATGTCGGTTTGCGCGGTGTCGGTGCAGCAATCACTATTGCTGCATTGACCATAGCCAAAGATGAGTTTGAAAGAATGGGGCGATTCACGAATCGCCCCATTTTATTTTGAAGCCATGTATACCCGCGTTAATGTGTGGCTGAGCCGCTTTTTGTAGTATCCCCGAACAGCATTCCCCATAATTCCCCACATGCGGAAGTATCGATCTCATTGCGTTCGATACGGCATAGTGACTGGTTGTTGAGACGCATGCGATGCTGCACCTGGCGCAGGGTGCGATATAACGCACGGACCTGTTCGGCAAGACCAGCAGAAATCAGACCCAGTTCGCCAGCCAATTTAAGCAGCGCCAGATTTCCGATATTGGCGGTTAATTGGGGGTATTGGTGGGCGTGGGCCAGCACGATGTATTGCACCATAAACTCGATGTCCACCATGCCGCCGCTGTCATGCTTGATGTCGAATAGTTGGCTATTGTTGGGATGTCCTTCGCGCATCTTCTGGCGCATCTCCACAATCTCTTTGCGTAATGTCACCAGGTCGCGTGGCTGGCAAAGAACTTGTTGGCGCACACTTTCAAATGCTGCGCCGACCTGGGTATCGCCGGCGCAGAAGCGTGCGCGCGTCAGTGCCTGGTGTTCCCACACCCAGGCATGGCTTCGCTGATACTCGTCAAAGGCTGCGATTGAACTGACCAGCAAACCGCTTGCGCCATTTGGGCGTAGCCGTAAATCGGTCTCGTACAATCGCCCTGACGGGGTGTAGCTGCCCAACATGGAGTTGATGCGCTGGCCCAGTCGCGCGTAAATCTCCTGCGCGTCCGGGTGATCATCGTCGTAAAGAAAAATCAGGTCAAGATCGGAGGCGTAGCCAAGTTCTTTGCCGCCCAGCTTGCCATACGCGATGATGGCAAACTGCGCGTTTTCGCGGTGCCGTTTGCGTGCGACAGACCAGCACAGTTTCAACATTTGGCGCAGGATTAAGTCGGCGAGATCGCTCAAGTGGTCGCTGAGTTTTTCCAGCGGCAACAAACCTTGCAGGTCCATCGCCAACAGGTAAAAAATCTGCTCCTGCTGGACATGGTGCAGCGCGTCCATCTGGCGTTCTTCGTCGCCCGCACAATCGGCGAGACGATTTTGCAAATCGAGCTCGATCTGCGGCCATTCCGGCGGTTGGTAGATCTCGCGTGCATCCAGCAATTCATCGAGCAAGGCCGGATGTTGCGCCAGATATTCGCCCGCCCAACTGCTGGCCGCGACCAGTGTGACCAAGCGTTGCAGGGCTTGTGGGTATTCTGCAAGAAAGGCGAGATAAGCCGCACGGCGGCTTATCGCTTCCAGTAAAGCAAGCAATCGGGAAAGCGTCGCATCGGGGTCGCCATGTTGCGCGCTTAATGCGACGAATTGCGGAATCAGTTTGTCCAGCCGCTGTCTGCTCAAGTCGGGCAATTGCCGGTAGCGGTTGCCGGCGCGCAATTGCTGCAAGCGTTGCGCGCTATCGGCTGCGGCGTGATACCCGAAATTTACCAGATGGATGGACAGCTCTTCATCGCTGATGCCTTCATGCCAGAACGGCGCATCGTCAGGCACTTCTTGTTGCTCGCCAAAGATTTGTCCGAACTGTTGGTTGACCAGCGCGCGATGGCGATCGAGTTGGTCCAGCAGCGCACCGTAATCCGCGAAGCCCATTGCCTGCGCGATAATTTTCCGGTCGTCCGGGTTCTCCGGCAGATCCTGGGTTTGCTGGTCATCCAGATATTGCAGCCGGTGCTCCAGATTGCGCAAAAAAATATACGCTGCATCCAGAGCGGCAACTACTGATTCGGCTAGCTGGTTGTTTTTGGCGAGTTGCCGCAATGTCTCTTGAGTGGGGCGGACACGCAGCTGGGCATCGCGTCCGCCGCGTATCAGCTGGAAGACCTGCGCGGTGAATTCAATTTCGCGTATGCCGCCGGGGCCGAGCTTGATATTGTTGAGCCGGTCGCGGCGTTGCACTTCCTGGCGGATCTGCGCGTGCAGTTTGCGCATCGAATCGATTGCACCGAAATCGAGGTATTTGCGGAATACGAACGGCTGCGTCAGGCGCGTCAGTTCGTTAACGTAAGATTCGCGCAGCGATTCGTTTGCCCCCTCGCCCGCTTGCGGGAGAGGGTTGGGGAGAGGGGAGCGGTCATGGCTTTCCGCTGGCGCGATAACGCGCGCTTTGATCCATGCGTAGCGTTCCCATTCGCGCCCTTGGCTGATCAGATATTCTTCCAGCGCAGCGAAGCTCGCCACCAGCGGGCCGCTTTCGCCGTAAGGACGCAAGCGCATATCCACGCGGAATACATAACCGTCGGCAGTGGATTCATTGATGATATTGATCAGGCGGCGACCCATCCGGGTAAAAAATTCATGGTTGCTCAATTTGCGTTGGCCGTTGGTTTCGCCGTCTTCCGGATAAACGAAAATCAAATCGATGTCGGATGAAACATTCAGCTCGCCGCCTCCCAGTTTACCCATGCCGATGATGAGCAACTCTTGCGGATTTTTGCTGTTTTCGCCTATCGGGCTGCCGAATTGCTGCTGCAAAGACTGCATCAGACATATCTGGGCATGTTGCACACAAATTTCCGCAAGTGCGGTCATGGACTGCATCACTTCGTTCAGATCGGCCATCCCGTTGAGGTCGCGCAAAATCAGCTTGACCATCACCTGTTTGCGCAGGCGGCGCACAGTACGCGCCAACTCGGCTTCATCGTGGAGGCTCCGGCCGGATTGTTGCAGCAAGCCCAGCATTTCCGCGCGGCTGCACGGTGTCAGGTAATTATCCTGCAACCAATTCAGCAGATGAAGGTCTGCATCCAGCACATATTTGGCATAGCGGCTGCAGCGCAGTGTTTTCTGCAGTAACAGATCGAAGGCCGGATGTGGCGTGTTTGCGGTATTCATGGGGGGGATTCACGTTAGAATGTCGACTGTCGCTGATTATAAATCCCAGACAACGGTTCCGGCGCAATTGCGCTTCAGGGAATCTCTATAAATTCATTTATTGATGCTGAATTCACTTCCCATTCGTTTGCTCTGGCACAGCCTGAACTGGCTGACACGGCTCGCTATTGCCGCATCTGCGGTGATGGCTGTGCTGGTTGCGATAACTATTCTGGTGCTGCGCTATTGGCTGCTGCCGAATGTCGGTCAGTATCAGGAACAGATCACTGCCGCGCTGTCCAATGCGATCGGCAACCCGGTGACGATTGGCAGGATCGATGCCGATTGGCAGGGCTTCCGCCCGCGCCTCAAGCTTGATGATGTGCGTATTCTGGACGAGCAACGGCAGCCCGCGCTGGTGCTGCCGCGCATCGATGGCAGCGTATCGTGGCTGTCGCTGTTTACCGCCGGGCTGCGGCTGGACAGTCTGGAAATCGACAAGCCGGAGTTGTTGATACGCCGGGATGTGCGCGGTAGAGTTTTTATCGGCGGCATACCGCTTTCAAAGCAAAGTAATGGCGATAATGATCTGGCTGACTGGCTATTGCGCCAGTCGCGCATGGTGGTGCGCGACGCGCTCATTGTCTGGCTGGATGAGCAGCGCGACGCGCCGCCGCTGGTGCTGCAACAGGTCAACTTGCGTGTCGAAAGTTTTTTCAGCCGTCACCGCTTCGCCCTGCGCGCCTTGCCGCCGCAGGAGCTGGCGACACCGCTGGATGTGCGCGGCAATTTTTACGGCGCAAGCTTTGACGATCCGGGCAAATGGCGCGGTCAAATCTTTACCCAGCTCGATTACACCGACGTGACGGCTTGGCGGCCATGGCTGGATCTACCGGGCGCATTCAGCCGTGGGCGCGGCGCGTTGCGCGGTTGGCTGGATATTGACGGCGGCAAACTGTCGGGTATTACCGCCGATCTGGCGCTGCGCAATGTGGTGACCAAGCTGGCGGATGATGTGCCGGAAATGGCACTGGTTAATTTGAGCGGTCGGGCCGCATGGAAAGATGTGCCGGGGGGCATTGAGGTATCCGCCAAACATTTGGCGATGCGCTTACAAAATGGAATCGAGTTACAGCCCACAGATTTTTATTTCCGCAATGCTGCGGCATCTGATGGGAATCCCCCTGCCGGTGAAATACGCGCCAACCAGTTGCAGCTGGAGACCCTCTCCAGCTTGGGGAAATTTCTGCCGCTGGAAGCCGGCTTGCGTGCCAAGTTGGAGACATATGCGCCCAAGGGGCGAGTGTCCAACCTGAATGCGCAATGGCAAGGTGTGCCGGGGCAGCAGGGCAACTATAGAATCCCCGCCAGCTACAAAATAAAGGGGCAATTTGACGATCTTGCGGTGCGTCAGGTCGGCGATACACCGGGCTTTTCCGGCTTATCCGTGGATGTGGATGGCAGCGATGCGAGCGGCAAGCTGAATATCAATGCGCACAACCTCAAAATAGATGCGCCGGGCGTGATGCGCGAACCGTTGTCCTTTAACACGCTGACCGGACAGATCGGCTGGCGGCGCAAGGGCGGCGAGTGGTTGGTCAAGGTTGATAATGCCACCATGTCCAATGGCGATCTGGCGGGCAGCATGTACGGCAGCTATCAGACGCAGGCCAATACCAAAGGTGTGCTGGACTTGACTGTTGCGCTGACACGCGGCGATGTCCGGCGCGCCGCCCGTTATACCCCGCTGATCGCGCTGGATAAGGAAAATAACGATTGGCTCGATGGCGCGATGCTCTCCGGGCATACCGAAGATTTCCGTGTGCGCATCAAAGGCAATCTCGATGATTTTCCCTTGAAAGGGACGGATAGGGCGCTGCTGGAAATTGGCGGCCATGCGCGCGATGTCGCGTTCGAGTTCGACCAGGCTTGGCCGCGCCTCGAAAACATCAATGGCGAATTCTGGATACGCGGCAACCGGCTGGAGGTGAAGGCGCAGTCCGCTACTACGCTGGGTGCGCGCTTGAAAAATGTCAGCGCCACCATAGCGGATCTGATGAGCGATGATTTGCCGCTGGAAGTAAAGGGCGAGGCTGCTGCTGCGAGCAATACGTTTTTGCAATATGTCCAGCAGAGCCCGGTGCGCGGCTACATAGACGGTTTTACCGATGGTATGCGCGCAGGAGGCGATGGGCATCTGGATTTGTTTACGAGAGTTCCGTTGCGGGGCAGCAGCCCGGTAAAAGTATCGGGCAGTTTGCGGGTATTGAACAACGATATCGACTTGGGTGAAGGCGTGCCGTTGTTGCGCGACACGCGCGGCATGTTGGCATTCACCGAATCGGGCATACAGGCCAGCGACGTATCGGCGGAAATACTCGGCGGACCGGCCAGCATCAATGTGCAGACCGTCGAGGGCGGGATAGTGCATGCCAGTGCGAAAGGGCACAGCAACCTCGATGCGCTGCGCAAACTCAACCCGCACCCGCTGCTGAATTATCTGCGTGGCGGCGCTGCTTGGGAGGCCGACATCAACGTGGTGAAAAAATCCGCCGATCTGCTGGTTAAATCCGACCTGCTCGGCATCGCTTCTACGCTGCCGGCACCCTTTGCCAAACGCGCTTCCGATGCCATGCCCCTGCGCATGGAGAAAAAAAACGTGGCGGAAGGGCAGGATATTCTTAACGTGGAGCTTGGCAAATTGCTGGATGTGCGGCTGGCGCGACGCGAAGAAAACAGAGTGAGCGTAATCAAGCGTGGAGTGATCAATTTTGGCGGGCAAGGTAAGTGGCCGGACAAAGATGGGGTATGGTTGACTGGCAGTTTGCCGGTGCTTTCGATGCAAGGGTGGGAGGGGTTGACCGATGGCGATGTGACATCCCGCAAGGCATCGCCAATCGCCGGAGCTAACCTGCTGGTTGAGAAGCTGACCGGTTATGGCCAGAGCATAGCCGGGTTGCGCATCAATGCAACCCCGCGCGGTGAAGGGCTGGCCGCACAATTGTCCAGCAAGGCGCTGAACGGAGAAGTGGTTTGGCAGCCGCGTGGTTTTAATAACGGCAGCAAGATCGGCGCACGTCTGCGCAATTTGCAATGGCTGGGCGACGGGCAAGCTGCACCTCCGCCGTTCCCGGACAAAACGGGCCAACAAGGCAGCTCTGGCAAGCCTGTTCCGCCGGCTAAAACCGAGCTGGCTGGCGCAACACAACCCGGTAATTTGCCCGCACTGGAAATCGCCATTGAGCATTTGCAGTTCAAAGGAAAAGAAATTGGCCGCTTCGATTTTATCGGTCACCCGGATGGGCAGGATTGGCGGTTGCGCCGTTTGAACATCAACAATCCGGACGGCAGTCTGGTTGGCGAGGGTGTTTGGCGCGGCGGGCAAGGCAACGCAAGAACGCAAGTCAGCCTGATGCTGCAAATCAGCGATGCGGGGAAAATACTGGCGCGTTCGGGTTACCCGGATACGGTCAAGCGTGGCAGCGGAAAATTGGCTGCCGATTTATCCTGGGCGGGCAGTCCGGATGAATTCAATTACGCCACGTTGGACGGTACGCTCAAATTGGACACCGGCGATGGACAGTTTCTCAAGATGGATCCGGGCGCCGGAAAATTGCTCAGCGTGCTCAGCTTGCAGGCTCTGCCCAAGCGGCTTACCCTGGACTTTACCGATGTGTTCAGCGCCGGTTTTCAATTTGATAACATCAACGGCAATGCGACGATCATCCGTGGCGTGATGGATACGCAGGATTTTCATATCGATGGTTCCTCCGCCAAGGTAACCATGAAAGGCAGCGTCGACCTGAATCGGGAGACGCAGGATCTGCGCGTGCGAGTGTTGCCCACCATAGGCGACAGTGTGTCGTTGATCGGTGCATTTGCCGCCGGGCCGGTGGTGGGTATCAGTTCACTCATCATCAATAAGGTATTGGGTAATCCGCTCGATAAGTTGGTGTCGTTTGAATACAATGTCAGCGGTACTTGGAGCGACCCCGTGGTGGTTAAATTGGGCCAGACCGGGGTTAATCAAAACGAAAATTAAACTAACTCACAGAAAGAGCATCATGTCAGAAGGCAGTTTCACGCAACAATGCGGCGCAACACAAACCAATGTATTTAAAATCGCCGCCATCCAAATGGCATCCGGGCCGAACGTGGAGGGCAATCTCAGCGAAGCGCGCCGCTTGATCGCCAGAGCCGCCGAACAGGGTGCGCGCCTGGTGGTGCTGCCGGAATTTTTCGCCATCATGGGCATGAACGACCAGGACAAGGTCGCGGTGCGCGAGCAACCGGGACATGGACCAATCCAATCGTTTCTCGGCGAGGCTGCACGGCAAAATAAAATCTGGCTGGTGGGTGGCTCGATCCCGCTGGCGGCCAGCACGCCCGACAAGGTGTTGAACAGCTGTCTGGTGTTCGACGAACAGGGCAAACAAGTGGGTCGCTACGACAAGATACATTTGTTCAATCTGGAACTGGGCAACGAGCGTTATAACGAGGCCAGCAGCATCGAGCCGGGCAATCAGGTCGTGGTAGTGGATAGCCCGTTCGGGCGCATCGGCTTGGCGATATGCTACGACCTGCGCTTCCCGGAGCTGTTCCGCGCGATGAAAGAGGTGGACATCATCGTGCTACCCTCCGCCTTTACCGAGACCACCGGCAAGATGCACTGGGAAGTGCTGGTGCGCGCCCGCGCCATCGAAAACCTGGCCTACGTGGTCGCTTCCGCGCAGGGCGGTTATCACGTCAGCGGGCGCGAGACGCACGGCAACAGCATGATTGTCGATCCGTGGGGGAGAGTGCTGGACCGTCTGCCGCGCGGTTCCGGCGTGGTGCTGGCCGAAGTTAACCAGACTTATCAAGCCAGCCTGCGCGCCAGCTTGCCCGCGTTAACCCACCGCGTTTTGATTTAACGTGAAACATATTTTGTTGCCCATCGTTCCGTAGGGGCAATTCACGAATTGCCCGGGCGATTCGTGAATCGCCCCTACCCGTGTGAAAATGCTTTTTTTCAGGATAAAACCATGCAACAAAACAAGTCTTCCGACAAGCTGTTTGCCACCGCGCAGCAATCGCTGCTGACACCCTATTCCATTGGGGCGCGCGATATTGAACAGGTGTTTGCCAGCATGATGGCGCATCGCCTCGACTATGCCGATCTGTATTTTCAGTACAGCCGCGCCGAAAGCTGGTCGCTGGAAGAGGGTATCGTCAAATCCGGCAGCTTCAGTATTGACCAAGGTGTCGGGGTGCGCGCGGTGAGCGGCGAGAAGACCGCCTTCGCCTATTCGGACGACATCAGCCTGAACGCTCTGGAAAGTGCGGCGCAAGCCACACGCGCCATCGCCAAACAGGGCGGCACGCAGACCGCGCCCATTATCCATCACGGCTCGCGGCGCAAAATCTACCTGCCGCACGACCCTATCGCCAGTCTCAAGGATGCCGACAAGGTTGCGATGCTGGAACGTATTGAGGGCTATGCACGCACCCTCGATCCGCGTGTGACGCAAGTGATGGCAGGGCTGGCGGGCGAATATGAAGTGGTGATGGTGGCGCGCAGCGATGGCCTGATGAATGCCGATATCCGGCCATTGGTGCGGCTTTCTGTCACGGTGATCATCGAGAGCGACGGCCGCCGTGAGCAAGGCTCGGCAGGCGGCGGCGGACGTTTTGACTATGGTTATTTCGATGATGCGATGCTGCGCAAATATGCCGCGCAGGCGGTGCATCAGGCGGTGGTTAATCTGGATGCAGCCCCCGCCCCGGCAGGCAACATGACCGTGGTGCTGGGCAACGGCTGGCCAGGCATCCTGCTGCACGAAGCGATAGGGCACGGCCTGGAAGGAGACTTCAACCGCA
>CAZMWC010000042.1:0-11703 GCA_964569805.1 uncultured Gallionella sp. | reverse complement strand
GAGCGAGCACGCGACGCAGCGATTCGCCCGCAAAATGAATTTATAGAGGTTCCCTGATATGTATCTACAGCATTTTGGCCTGCGCGAAGCACCCTTCAGCCAGACTCCGGATACCAGTTTTTTCTTTGCCTGCGCAAGCTATCAGGAAGCGCTTAACACCTTGCTGGTGGCGGCGCGCAGCGGTGAAGGTTTCATCAAGGTTACCGGCGAGGTGGGCAGTGGCAAGACGCTGTTATGCCGCAAATTCCTCTCTACCCTGAATCAGGGGCGGCACACCACCCTGATCGGCACGCAGGATCAAACGGTGGATGCGCCGCCCGCGCCGCGTTTCATCACCGCCTACATTCCCAACCCCTACCTGGAGCCGCGCAGCCTGTTACTCGCGCTGGCAGAAGAGTTTCGGCTGCCGCAGGAACAAGATACCGACCAGCACCTGCTGCTGAAAGGCTTGACGCGTGCCTTGCTGGATTGCGCGCGCAACGGCCAGCGCGCGCTGGTGTGCCTGGACGAGGCGCAGGCGATGCCGCTGGAAAGCCTGGAAATGCTGCGCCTGCTCACCAATCTGGAAACCGAGAAACGCAAGCTGTTGCAAGTGGTGCTGTTCGGCCAACCGGAATTGAACGAGCGGTTGCGCCATCATTCAATACGCCAGCTGCGCCAACGTATCAGCTTTCAATACAACTTGCGGGGGTTGCGCCGCGATGAGCTGGAGCGCTATTTGCGCCACCGCCTAGCGGTGGCCGGGTTTGCCGGGGAAATACTGTTCAGCAACGATGCGGTGGGAAAATTGCACCGTGTCACCGGCGGTACGCCGAGGTTGGTCAACATTATTGCCCATAAGGCGCTGATGCTGGCATTCAGCGAAAACAGGCAGCAAGTGTTGCCCAAACACATTCGTGACGCGGCGGCAGACACGCCGGCAGTGCGCCGCGATTGGCTGCCCTGGGTGAACGCATTGACCGGTGTGGCGGTGATCGCCGCCCTGGGTATCGCGTGGATGGTGCTGCAATGAGCCTCATCAACCAGGTGCTCAACCAACTGGAACAGCGCGGCGCGCAGATGACAGAAGAGCAAACCATGGTGCAAGCCGTACCGCCCGCCCGGCGCAAGTTGCCCATGTCGTTGCTGGTGCTGGGCTTGGTATTGGCCGGCGGTGTTGGCGCATGGCAATGGCTGCCCATGCGCATACCCGACGTGGTGGCGGAAAATATTGCAACGAAGGCGGGCAATTCTTTAACTCCCCCTGAACTTGAGAAATTGCCGCCGCCCAACCAATCATCAAATCAACCTATAGACCAATCTACAGCGGCGCTTGTTGCTCCGGCATCCGATGCTCACACCGCTGACACGACGGAAAAACCCTCCTCGGCTGCCTCACAATTGAGCCTTGAGCTGAATTCGGCATCGTTGCCTGCCCCAATTCAGCAAGATTCAAAGCAGGCCACTTCGACCAATTCTGAACAAGCATTGCGCGGGGGAAAAGCCCTGGCCTTGGCTGATTCCATTGCGCCGGCGCAGCCAGTCGAACCCCCGGGCAAATCCCTGCCAGCACAGCGGCCAAACACCGCGCCGAAAACAAAAGAGGCCGTGCCGAGGGCAAAAACCATTGCCCAGCCCGATATTCAGCCCAATGTTCCGGTTTCAAGCGGTGCGCTGCCGATGAAACTCATTAGCCCCGCACAACAGGCCGATGCGGAATTCCGCAAGGCGGTCGATTTGATGAAGCAGGGGCGAGTTGCCGATGCGATGGCCGGATATGAGGCGGCTTTGCGCCTGGATGCCGGCCATGATGTGGCGCGCCAAGCATTGGTGGCTTTGTTGCAGGAGCAGAAGCGCAGTACAGAGGCAGAGCGTGTGTTGCAGGAAAGATTGAAAAACCATCCGGAGCATACCGGATTCGCCATGCTGCTGGCACGCTTGCAGGTGGAGCGCGGTGCGCTTGAACAGGCCGTTGCAACATTGGAGAGCTCTCTGCCCTATGCCGGTACCCAAGCCGATTATCAGGCATTTTTCGCCGCGTTATTGCAGCGTCAGAGTCGCCATAAAGAAGCGATCGAACATTATCAGACCGCATTGCGGCTGGTGCCCGGCAAAGGCATCTGGTTGATGGGCTATGGCATTTCATTGCAGGCCGTACAGCGTAACGATGATGCCAGAGAATCATTCAGGCGTGCGCTCGACTCAAAAGCACTCAGCCCCGAATTGCAGGCCTTCGTACAGCAAAAGCTCAAAGAGTTGTAGCTGGTAGCGGATGCGGTTTTGCTGCGCGCTGCAAGCAGATTTATTTTTTGCGCGGCAATGGCAGGTCGGTGATGGTGTTTTCGGCAATGTCTGCCGCAAAGCCGATGGTTTCCGAGAGCGTCGGGTGCGGGTGGATAGTCAGGCTGATGTCTTCCATGTCCGCGCCCATCTCCAGCGCCAGCACCGTTTCGGCGATCAGTTCACCGGCATTGACACCGACGATACCGGCACCGAGGATGCGGCGCGTTTTGGGGTCGAGCAACACTTTTGTTGCGCCTTCCTCACGCGCGATGGATAACGCGCGGCCGCTGGCTGCCCACGGAAAGCTGGCTTTCTCATACTCGATGCCTTGCGCCTTGGCCCGGGTTTCTGTCAGCCCCATCCATGCGATTTCCGGGTCGGTGTAGGCCACGGAAGGGATAGCCATAGGTTCGAAAAATGCCTTGTGTCCGGCGATATTCTCCGCCGCGATCTTGCCCTCGTGGCTCGCCTTGTGCGCCAGCATCGGCTCACCGACGATGTCGCCGATGGCATAGATGTGCGGCACGCTGGTGCGCATCTGTTTATCTACCGTGATGAAGCCGCGTTCATCGACTTCCACGCCGGCCGCCTCCGCGCCGACATCGCAGCCATTCGGATGACGGCCGGCCGCCATCAGTACCCGGTTGTAGATCTGCGGTTCGGGGGCCTGTTCGCCTTCGAAGGTGACTTTCAAACCAGCCTTCTGCGCTACGATCTTGCTGGCCTTGGTCTTCAGATAAATCGCTTCGTAGCGTTGTTCGATGCGCTTGTGCAGCGGGCGCACCAAGTCGCGGTCCGCACCGGGTATCAAACCGTCGCCCAGCTCCACCACGGAAATTCTGGAACCGAGCGCGTTGTATACCGTCGCCATCTCCAGCCCGATGATACCTCCACCAATGATGAGCATGCGTGCCGGTATATCCGGCAAGGCCAGCGCGCCGGTGGAGTCGATGATGCGCGGGTCGCCGTAAGGAAAACCGGGAATACGTGTCACGCTGGAACCGGCAGCGATAACGGCATGATCGAAGGTGATGATTTTTTCGCCTGCGGCAGTTTGCAGCGCCAGACTGTTGGGTGAGGTGAACGTGCCCGTGCCCTGCAACACCTGTACTTTGCGTTGTTTGGACAGCTGCTTTAACCCGCCAGTGAGCTTGCCGACGACGCTTTCCTTCCAGCTGCGGATTGCATCGATATCGATTTTCGGTTTGCCAAAGGTCACGCCGTGATGCGCGACTTCTTTTGCCTCGTTAATCACCCTGGCGATGTGCAGCAATGCCTTGGAGGGGATGCAGCCGACGTTTAGGCACACCCCACCCAGCGCGTCATAGCGCTCGACCAGCACCACTTGCTTGCCGAGGTCGGCGGCACGGAACGCGGCGGTGTAACCGCCGGGGCCAGCACCCAGCACCAGCACTTCGGCATGAATGCCATCTGGCAAAGAAGGTTGGATGCCAAGAACTTTGGTTTCGGCTGTTTGGCTCATAGTGTTCACCGTTTTCTACCGTTATTCCCCCTTGCACGGAAGAAATGACGGCCGCTAAATTCTGATCTGTCCGCTACCCAGCACGATGAATTTCTGTGAGGTCAGCCCTTCCAGACCAACCGGGCCGCGCGCGTGAATTTTGTCGGTGGAAATGCCGATCTCCGCACCGAGGCCGTACTCGAAACCATCGGCGAAGCGGGTCGAGGCGTTCACCATGACGCTGCTGGAATCCACTTCGCGCAGGAAGCGCATCGCCCTGGTGTAATTTTCCGTGACGATGCTGTCGGTGTGCTGCGAACTGTAGGTGTTGATATGTGCGATGGCTTCATCCAGATCGGCAACGATGCGCACGGAGAGTATCGGCGCAAGATATTCGGTGCGCCAGTCTTCTTCGGTGGCAGCCTTCATCTGCGCGACCAGCTTGCGTGATGCGTCATCACCGCGCAGTTCCACACCCTTGTCCAGATATATTTTGCACAGATCGGGCAATACTTTCGCCGCAACGTTCGCATTCACCAGCAGTGTCTCCATCGCGTTGCATACGCCGTAGCGATGCGTCTTGGCGTTATCGGCGATACGGATGGCCTTGGCGATATCCGCCTCGTCATCGATGTACACATGGCAGATGCCGTCGAGGTGTTTGATTACCGGTATTTTGGCATCATCCGAAATGCGCGCGATCAGACTCTTTCCGCCGCGCGGCACGATCACGTCCACATACTCTTTCATGGTGATGAGCTCGCCCACAGCGGCGCGGTCGGTGGTGGCGACCACTTGCACTGCGGTCTCGGGTAATCCCGCTTCGCGCAAGCCTTGATGCACGCAGGCGGCGATGGCCTGATTGGAATGGATGGCCTCCGAGCCGCCGCGCAGGATGGCGGCATTGCCCGATTTCAGGCACAAACCAGCCGCATCCGCCGTCACATTTGGGCGCGATTCGTAGATGATACCGATCACGCCAAGCGGTACGCGCATCTTGCCGACCTGGATGCCGGAAGGGCGATAGCTCAACTCGCTGATTGCGCCGATCAGGTCGGGCAGTTGCGCGATTTGCCGCAGCCCTTCCGCCATGGAATGTACGGTCTTTTCAGTCAGGGTGAGCCTATCCACCGAGGCAGCATCCAGACCATTTGCTTTTGCGGCGGCGACATCCCCGGCATTGGCGGAGATGAGTATTGCGCTGTCACGCAGGATGGCATCCGCGATGGCAAGCAGCGCGCGGTTTTTGGCAGCGGTATCGGCCTGCGCCATGAAACGTGACGCGGCGCGTGCGGCTTGCCCGATTTGTTGCATGTATTGCCTGATGTTTTCCATGACGATCCCTGTGTTGCGTGGATGGCGCATTTTAGCATTCCGCTTGCGATAGAATGCGCACCTCATTCAAGAGGTGCGCAATATGTCCGATATTCTGAAAAAAATCCTCATGGTAAAAGCGCGGGAGGTTGCGGCGGCGCTGGTTGCAAAACCGCTTGCGGCAATACGCGCCGAGGCGGAGCGGGCTGCTCCCGCACGTGATTTCACCGGTGCCATCCGCGCCAAAATTGCCGCAGGCCAGCCCGCAGTAATTGCAGAAATCAAGAAAGCCAGCCCGAGCAAGGGCGTATTACGCGCTGATTTTCGCCCCGCCGAAATCGCCTCCAGCTACGCGCAGCATGGTGCGGCATGTTTGTCAGTGTTGACTGATGAACAATTTTTTCAGGGCAGCGCAGAATATCTGCAGCAGGCGCGTGAGGCTTGTGCGTTACCGGTGCTGCGCAAAGATTTCATCGTGGATGAGTACCAAATTTACCAGGCGCGCGCGATGGGCGCGGATGCCATTCTGCTGATTGCGGCCGCGCTGAATGTGCAGCAGATGCGGGCATTTGAGGCTTTGGCGCAGGGTCTCGGCATGGCGGTGCTGGTAGAAGTACACGATGATGCCGAGCTGGATGCCGCACTGCAACTGGCAACGCCGCTTATCGGCGTAAACAACCGCAACCTTCGCACCTTCGCGGTCAGCCTGCAAACCACGCTGGATTTGCTGCCGCGCATCGCGTCATCCAATGCCGCTCCCGGTGACCGTATCGTGGTCACCGAAAGCGGTATTCTCAAGGCGGAGGATGTGAAGCTGATGCGCGACCACCAAGTCAATGCATTCCTGGTTGGTGAGGCGTTCATGCGCGCGGATGATCCCGGGGCAGAGCTGGCGAAAGTGTTCGCCAGCTATAGAGGCTCCCTCAAATAAGATGCAGGCCAAGCCACAAGGCTCATGTGAATACACCAGACAGGCCGTGGGCATACAAACATGGCGGTCAATCCGGCAGCACATTGTTTTATCTGTGTTAATTCATGTTAATCTGTAGCCGGTTACAGCACTGATAATAAACGGTGCTGCGCGTCACCGTTGATTGAGTTGCTTTCCGAAAAAGGTGCAAAACAACATGGCAAATATTCAGGCATTGACCTATCCAGTAATCCGTGACCGTGAGGCGTTGGGCGAATTCGCCGATGCATTGGCGGATCGCGCGCCCGAAATCGAAAGGAACATGGCCAAATTAAGCAGGGAGCCTTCCAATCGGGTGGTGGTCGCGGATATCTTTCGCGCACTGCACAACATCAAGGGCGATGCTGCGCTGTGCAAGGTGGAAATAGCAGGCCTGATCGCGCATCCGATCGAATCGCTCATGACGCGTTTGCGTTCGGGTGAGGTGCGCTACACGCAATTGTTGGGCGAGATGATATTGCTTGCGGTAGACCGTCTGGAGCTGGCGATCGAAGCGTTGGTGGCGGGCAAGCCGGTGAATCACCTGAAGCTGGTCGATCTGGTTGATGGCCTGGAGCAAATAAGCAGCGCATCCCAAGCCGACCTTGATGCGGCAGCAGCCAGGGTGATTAAATCGGTGACGGGGTTTCAGCCGCAGGCCACCCTGCGCAATTCGGTAGGCAAGCTGCCGGTTCAGGATGGATCAAAAGACAGCACCGCAACCGATCTCCTGTTCTTCCGTTCTCTGGCCTTGCAGCTTGAAACACATTCACCCCTGTTCAAGGGGCGTACCGCGCGCATACACCAACTGGCCATAGATACCAACCGGGTGGCTGGCTCGCCGGTGAATGAAACGCAACTGGAGGCGGCAGTCTATATGCACGATGTGGGGATGATGTTCCTGCCGGAAGCTATATGGCTCAAGGTGGGTAATATGAGCGACGAAGAACGCGGTATTCTCCGCACTCACCCTGGATTCGGTGCCGGGTTACTGGAACGTATGGATGACTGGAAAGCGGCGGCGGAAATAGTGCGGCAGCACCACGAAATGTCAGATGGTGCCGGTTACCCGGAGGGGCTGCAGGGGGCCGGGATCTGCCCGGGCGCAAAAATTCTTGCCATTGTGGATGCTTTTGAGGCCGTCACGCTCAAACATAGCACCCGCGGGCATAAGCGTTCCGTGCTGCGCGCCATTGCCGAGGTCAATGCCTGCGACAAACAGTTTGCCCCGGAATGGATTGGGCCCTTTAATTCCGTTATACGGCGCATGATCGAACAGTAGCAGTGCGGCGCAGTACTGCTTTCAACCTGAACTGGATGAGCGGGAACCGCTCTTTTAATGTAACAATCGCGGGGGCAGCCCCTGCAAGGATTCTGGATTGTGAAGATATTTCGTATTTGTGGTTACGGCAGCGGGCGTGGCATTCTGGTGACAAGGCTGGTCGAGGAATTCAGCTTCAGGCAACTTGAAATCGCAGTAATCAAATATGCGCATAAGCCATTCGACATGGACAAACAAGGTTCGGATACTTATAACCTGCGCCAGAGCGGATGTCGGCAAACATTGATTGCCAACCGCGATCGCTGGGGCTTGTTGTGTGAAACCCCCGAACTGCCGGAGCCTGACCCTGTCCTGTTATCCAGACATCTCGCCGAATGCGACCTGATCCTTGCGGTTGGATTTGATAACTCACCCCTGCCCGGGCTGGAAGTTATCCGCGCCGATAATCAAGGTGCGCCGTTATACAAACGCGACACGTATATCCAGACTGTTGTCATCGATGGCGCATTGCCGCCCAGCGTGCCCTACATTTTTCCGCATGACGCGATTGAAAATATCGCCACACATATAATGGAGCGGGCGGTATCGCTTACGACATCCACGCTTTGACCAAATCTCATCGCGGGCGCAAAATCCGCAACCCACAATGACCAATACTGTCTTCACCTAACTCATCCACCATGTCTGAAGTCTTTAAAATTATCCCGGTTTCATTGCCTGCAAGCCCCATCATTCAGGATTATCGCGCGCTGGATATGCCGCGTGGCTATAGTGAATCCATCAGCGACACCATGCTGCGGCCGATGCGCGACTTGCGCATTTCGGTCACGGATCGCTGCAACCTGCGCTGTACTTACTGCATGCCGCGCGAGGTTTTTGACGAGAATCATAGCTTCCTGCCGCGCACCGAGTTGCTCAGCTTTGAAGAAATCGAACGCTTGGCCAAAATATTTATTCGATTGGGCGTGCAAAAAATCCGCCTGACCGGAGGTGAGCCATTGCTGCGCCGAGGTATCGAGCAACTCATTGAGACGCTCGCCAAATTGCATACCACACAAGGCAAACCGGTGGAGATCGCGCTGACCACCAATGCCGTCTTGCTGACCAAGAAGGCGCAATCGCTCAAGGATGCGGGGTTGTCGCGTATCACCGTCAGCCTGGACGGATTGAGTGAAGAAACTTTCCAGCTTATGAGCGATTCGAGCGTCCCCGTCAAAACCGTGCTGGACGGCATCGCCGCTGCGCAGCAGGTCGGATTTGCGCCGGTCAAGGTCAATATGGTCGTCAAGCGCGGCATCAACGATCACGAGATCATCCCGTTGGTAAGGCATTTTCGCAATAGCGGCATCGTGCTGCGCTTCATCGAATTCATGGACGTGGGTACGACCAACGGCTGGCGTATGGATGATGTGGTTTCCGCACAAGAGATACTGCAACTGATAGGCGAACAATATCCGCTCCGCCCGATTGACCCCAACTATACCGGCGAAGTGGCGGGACGCTGGAGCTACGTGGATGGCAGCGGCGAAATTGGCGTGATCGCCTCCGTTACCCAGGCGTTTTGCCATGAGTGCACCCGTACCAGGCTTTCCACCGACGGCAAGCTTTACAATTGTCTATTTGCCGCCGGCGGAGCTGATCTGCGCACCCCGTTGCGCGTGGGCGAAAGCGACCAAGTATTGACCAATTTGATCGCTGACCACTGGATGCACCGCGCCGACCGCTACTCGCAACTGCGCCACGCTGCAACCGATGTCCCCAGAAAAAAAATAGAGATGTCCTATATTGGCGGGTGAGCGCGGCGGCGGGTATTGCTATAATGCGCACCCTTTAACTTATTGAAAGCTTGAGCGGAGAACCATGAGCGAATTTCTGTTTACTTCCGAATCCGTGTCTGAAGGCCATCCAGACAAGGTGTCCGACCAAATTTCCGATGCCATTCTGGATGCGATTTTGGAGCAAGACCCCCATGCGCGGGTAGCTGCCGAGACGCTGTGTAACACCGGGCTGGTGGTGCTGGCCGGTGAGATCACCACTACCGCCAATGTCGATTACATCCACGTGGCGCGCAACACACTCAAGCGCATCGGTTACGACAACACCGAATACGGCATCGACTACAAAGGCTGCGCGGTGCTGGTGGCCTACGACAAACAAAGCCCGGACATCGCTCAAGGCGTGGATCGCGCTTCCGACGACTTTCTGAATCAGGGCGCGGGCGATCAGGGTCTGATGTTTGGCTACGCTTGCGACGAATCCCCGGTGCTGATGCCGCTGGCGATCCATATGGCGCACCGCATCGTGGAACGCCAGGCGGAGTTGCGCCACGACGGCCGCCTGCCGTGGCTGCGCCCGGATGCCAAATCGCAAGTAACGATCAAATATGTGGACGGCAAACCGCATGCCATCGACACCGTGGTGCTGTCCACCCAGCACGCGCCGGAGATGACGCTGGCACAAATCCGCGAAGCGGCGATCGAAGAAATCATCAAACCGATGCTGCCGAAAGAACTGATCAAGGGCAATATCAACTATCTGATTAACCCGACCGGGCGCTTTGTCGTCGGCGGCCCGCAGGGCGATTGCGGCCTGACCGGGCGCAAGATCATCGTGGACACTTATGGTGGCTCGGCCCCGCACGGTGGTGGCGCGTTCTCCGGCAAGGATCCCTCCAAGGTGGATCGTTCCGCAGCTTACGCCGGCCGCTATGTCGCCAAGAACATTGTTGCCGCCGGATTGGCCAGCAAGTGTCTGGTGAACATTTCCTACGCGATCGGTGTGGCCAAGCCGACCAGCGTGATGGTGGACACCTACGGCACCGGCAAAATTTCCAACGAAAAAATGACTGAACTGGTGCTGCGTCATTTCGACCTGCGTCCCAAGGGTATCGTGCAGATGCTCGATCTGCTGCGCCCCATCTACGAGAACACCGCTGCCTACGGCCACTTCGGCCGCGAAGAGCCGGGCTTCACTTGGGAGGTGACAGATCGTGCCGACGCACTGCGTGAGGATGCGGCACAATAACTGCAATGGCACGGCGCGCCGTGCCCTTGCAGGTTTATTGGCGTAGGGGCAATTCACGAATTGCCCACTCATCTAATTGCGGGCGATTCGTGAATCGCCCCTACCGACCATGCTGAAACGTATCCCCATCAAGCAGTTGCGCCTTGGCATGCACGTGCACGAATTTTGCGGCTCATGGATGGACCATCCATTCTGGCGCGGCGCCTTTCTGCTGGACAATCCCAAAGACTTGCAAACCATCCTCGCCACCGGCCTCAAAGAAGTGTGGATAGATACCGCCAAAGGTCTTGATATCGAGGGGGGGGCGACAGAAGAAGTGGTTGCAGTAGAGGTCGAGACCGCGCTTGCGCAGGCCGACACAACCGGCAAGGCAATGCAACGCGCCGACATCGCGCAGGAAGCGGCGCGTGCCGTCAAAATTTGCGCAAAATCCAAACAAGCCGTCACTTCCATGTTTCAGGAAGCGCGCATGGGCAAAGCGTTGCAGGCCGATGATGCGCTGCCCATCGTCGATGAAATTTCTACTTCGGTGATGCGTAACCCCGGTGCGCTGATCAGCCTGGCGCGCCTGAAGGACAAGGACGATTACACCTACATGCATTCGGTCGCGGTATGCGCGCTAATGGTGTCCCTGGCACGACAATTGGAGCTGGATGACGCACAAACCCGCCAGGCTGGCCTGGCCGGTCTGTTGCACGATGTCGGCAAGATGATGATACCGCTGGAGATCCTCAACAAACCCGGCAAGCTCACCGATGCTGAATTCGCGGCGGTCAAAAGCCATCCATCCGAAGGACACAAAATGTTGCTGGGAGGCATCGGCATCGGCGATATTGCACTGGATGTCTGTCTGCACCACCACGAAAAGTTGGATGGCAGCGGTTACCCGGAAAAACTCTCCGGTGAACAAATCAGCCTGTATGCCAAGATGGGCGCGGTCTGTGACGTTTACGATGCAATCACGTCCAACCGGCCTTACAAGGCGGGTTGGGAGCCGGCCGATTCGATACGCAAAATGGCGGAATGGCGCAACGGGCATTTTGACCAGCGCATCTTCGATGCGTTTGTGCGCAGCATCGGCATCTACCCGATTGGCTCGCTGGTCAAATTGAGGTCCGACCATTTGGCGGTAGTCATTGATCAGACCGAGAAATCACTACTTATCCCGATGGTGAAAGTGTTTTTTTCCATCAAGTCCAACGCCCGGATTACGCCGGAAACACTGGATTTATCCAAACCCGGCTGCAAAGACAAAATTGTCTCGCACGAGGACCCTGCAAAATGGGACATCCGCGACATACATGAATTGTGGAGCGGCATGCCGGCCACGATCTGGTAGCGATTTCGCAAATAATTCTTTTTGCGTTTATAATCCGCGCCCTCCGAGGGGTGCTGCAGCGGGTCTGGACA
>CAZMWC010000041.1:0-11946 GCA_964569805.1 uncultured Gallionella sp. | reverse complement strand
AAAGACGGCGGACAAGCCGCCGTTAGCAAAATCCCGTTAACAAAATACAAGGGACGTATATTGAGCCAAACAGCCCTGCAAAGCAAACAAGCCGACATCGCTGTCGGCTTGTGCGGTGAATCAAAGCGTTCGTGGCTTACGCCGGGGCGGTTATGCCATTGCCTTGATGGCCGCAGACAGACGACTCTTATGTCGTGCAGCCTTGTTCTTGTGAACGATCTTCTTGTCGGCGATGCTGTCCACGGTGCTGACGGAGGACTGGTAAACGGCTTGAGCAGCAGCCTTGTCGCCAGCTTCAATCGCCTTTGTTACTTTTTTGATCGCGGTGCGCAATTCCGAGCGCAGGCTGCTGTTGTGAGCATTCTGTTTAACTGCCTGACGTGCACGCTTGCGGGCTTGTGCGCTATTTGCCATGACTACTCCTTGAAAATTCGGTACAACGGAAAGGCGCGCATTCTAGTGGCTCATCCCGGCTTTTGCAAATTTTTTTGCGGGGACAGGTGGTTAGGAGGTTTGGGCAGGGATTGTTTGAACCCCACTTTCGTTGTTATATGACAAACCGTGCGATGGAAATTAGTTGCGTTAGAATGGCGAACATAGTTTGGAGGGCTTGGTAATGAAACGACGTTTGCGTTTTATTGATCTGTTTTGTGGAATAGGTGGTTTCCGTTTTGGCTTGGAGATGGCCGCCCGTAAACGGAGCATAACAACGGAGTGTTTGTTCTCCAGCGATATTGATGCCGCTTGCCAGGCTTCCTATGAAGCCAATTTCGGTGAAAAACCGTGGGGTGATATAACATCTAAAAGCGCAGATTCTGTCCCGGATCATGATTTACTGCTTGCCGGGTTTCCTTGTCAGCCGTTTAGCATCATGGGACAAATGAAGGGCTTTGAGGATACGAGGGGTACATTATTTTTTGATATTGCGCGAATTTTTCATGAAAAAACTATCCTCACGTGAAAAGCCAATCCTTGCCGGATTATATCTATCCAAGTTTGATGTGGTTGGTTTACGCCAACTCGGCTTTAAAAGCTTTATAGAGGCTTTTAATGTTATCGGGTTTGCATTGGGAGTCCAGCCTGCGTCGGTAAAAAATTACAGGGACGAATTCGATCCTTTATTCCCGAACGACAGAAAAGGTTGGCATAAACGCCCTATGCGTGTTTACTGCAAAGCGGTATATGATAATTTTGCTAGTTTAGGGCTGGATGAATTTTCAACCTTGCTGAAACGACTGATCTATAAACAGCATGACCTCGATATTTTGATGGAGGAGATCGAAAAGGATGAAAGCGACAAAAAAAGCTCATTCGCACAAAGATTGATAACTGGACAAGCGGCAGAACAATACTTCATATCCAAATACAAAGAGGTGAATCTATTCAGCGAGTTTGAAATTGAAGACACCACAAAACTCGGTTGCGGTTTTGATTTCAAGTTAACGTCGAAAGATATTTTTTATGGCGTAGAAGTTAAAGGCATGAATGAGGCCAAAGGAAGCATTGCCTTAACAAATAAAGAACATTCAGTAGCATCAATCTTGGGCGACCGATATTTCTTGTTCGTAGTTAAAAACTTTAAGGAAAATCCATTTCATGACCTGTATCAAAACCCATTGGATGGGATGTTGTCTTTCAACAGAATTGAACAACAGATAATTCAAATAAGCTGGTCAGCCAAGCTTTAATCATGCTGAATTCAAAACTTAAGAATATTCAGAAATACAAGCAGCCTTATTCGCTCAACGAATTTCCGAAAAATCTGCCCTACGATTTGAGGCGCGAAGCGGTTTATCTGTTGGAGACGAGAGAGATTCCAAGAATTGAAGGGGGCGATTGGGCTGAAATTTTTGCGCGCTTGATCTCAGGGCGTCGGAAGCTGTCCAGCGTCGGGTTGGATGATGTCGTGTTGGAACAGACAGCTTGGAGCGCCAAAACAGTCAAGAATGACAACCCCTCGGAAGCTAAACGAGTTCGTTTAATTTCAGGGCGGAACTCCCCCGTTTATTCATTCGGAGACAAGCAGATCACTGAAGTCGATCCCAATGAGCTAGGCGAAAAAATATTAAGTATCTGGAACGAACGTGTCGCCGCTGTAAAGAAAAATTACTTGCATATGCGCACGGTTGTCTTACTAAAGTCAGAAGACTTGCTAGAGTTGGCTTTATTCGAGTTTGATACTGAAATTTATCCGGCAGAAAATTTCTCTTGGGTGTGGAATCAACGCGGGAATCTTGAGGGAATGGATAAGCGAGACGCGCATCGTTTTACGTGGCAGCCTCATGGATCACAGTTTACGATTGTCGAAGACGTGCCAGATGACCGTTTGGCAATCAGAATTAAAGCTCCCGCTTTAATGTCGAGAGAGCAGGTAACGAGCGCGCTAGGTTTTGATAACTCTTGGGTGGAAATACTTTGATATGGCCGACCGCATTGATTCCGCCGAACGTAGCGAAATCATGCGTCGCATTGGTAGTAGCGCCACGCAGCCCGAACTGGTTGTCCGTGCGTTAGTTAAACGCGCGGGATATGGCGGATACCGGTTTAATCTTCCCTCTGTTTTAGGTTCGCCAGATATTTGCTGGAAAGGCCGAAAAATAGCTATTTTTGTGCATGGTTGTTTCTGGCATGGACACGATTGCCGACATGGCAGAAGAGTGCCGAGCAGCAATACGAAATATTGGAAAATAAAACTTGCTCGTAACATCGAGCGAGATAAGCAAAGCCAGCGTGCGCTACTCCAGCAGGGATGGCATATCTTGGTCATATGGGAATGTCAGTTGTCTCAAGAACAGAAGGTGTGGCAGAAAATCAAACGATTTATGACACGATACTATGGCTAATAGTGCGCGGCGTTCACAGCGGATAGCACACGACCAAGCATGAATCTCCTTAAAGCCCTCGCCACCATCAGCAGCCTGACGCTGGTTTCGCGCATTCTCGCGTTTGTGCGCGATGTATTGATCGCGCGGATATTCGGCGCGGGCATGGCGACGGATGCGTTTTTTGTTGCCTTCAAACTGCCCAACCTGCTGCGCCGCCTGTTCGCCGAGGGGGCGTTCTCGCAGGCGTTTGTGCCGATCTTTGGCGAATACCGGAACCGGCGCGGGCATGACGAGACCAAGCAGCTGGTAGATCACGTGACTACCATGCTGGCGCTGATCCTGTTTGTGGTTACGCTGATCGGCATCGCCGCCGCGCCGATTCTGGTGTATATCAGCGCGCCGGGCTTTGCCAAAGATGTGGAAAAATTCGAGCTCACCGTGCAATTGCTGCGCATCACTTCGCCGTATATTTTCTTTATCTCGCTGGTGTCGGTGGCGGCGGGCATCCTCAATACTTACAACAAATTCTGGGTTCCGGCGTTTGCGCCCGTGCTGCTCAATCTGTGTTTCATCGGCGGTGCGCTGTGGCTGGCGCCTTACTGCGACCCGCCGATTCTGGCGCTGGCATGGGCGGTGTTCGTCGCGGGCATCGTACAACTGGCTTTCCAGATTCCGTTCCTGAAAAAGATCGGCATGTTGCCGAGTATCCGTTTCAGCCTCAAAGACGAAGGCATGTGGCGTGTCATCAAACAGATGGGTCCGGCGGTATTCGGTGTATCTATCGCCCAGATCAGCCTGATCATCAACACTATCTTCGCCTCGTTTCTGGTGGCGGGCAGTGTGTCCTGGCTGTATTACGCGGATCGGCTGATGGAATTTCCCGCCGGGATTTTGGGTGTGGCCATCGGCACAATCTTGCTACCCTCGCTTTCCAAATGCTACGCCGATAACAACACGGCGGAATATTCGAAGCTGCTGGATTGGGGCTTGCGCCTGACCATCATGCTGACGCTGCCCGCCGCACTGGCCTTGGGTATGATCGCCGTGCCGCTGCTGGCGACCTTCTTTCAGCATGGCGCATTCACGGCGCATGATGTGCTGATGTCGCGCACCGCATTGGTCGGCTACAGCGTCGGCCTGATCGGGATGATCCTGGTGAAGATCCTTGCCCCCGGTTTTTACGCGCGCCAGGACATCAAGACCCCGGTGAAAATCGGCATCGTCACGCTGCTCGCGACGCAAGCGATGAATGCGCTATTCATCGGCTGGATACAACATGCCGGATTAGCCTTGTCCATCGGCCTCGGCGCGTGCCTGAATTCCGCAATCCTGTTCTATTACCTGCGCAAGGATGGTATCTATCAGCCGGAACCTGGCTGGCTGAAGTTCATTGTCAAAGTGTGCGCTGCCGTTCTGGTGCTGGCGGTCACGCTGTGGTTCGGCATGGGCGCGGAGCAAAGCTGGCTGACCAGTTCTGGATGGACACGCATCCTGCATCTGTCGGCATTGGTCGCCGGGGGAGTGACCGTCTATTTCGCTGCTCTGTTCGCACTGGGTTTTCGGCTCAAAGATTTCTCAAAGCGCGGAACGAATTAAGGAGGTTCCAGAAAAGCGGGGTTCGTCCAAATGCGTTTGCTTTCATTACGTTCCTTTGCTGGCACATTATCGTTTTGGGTATTACACTAAACCCCATCCAATACTTGCATCTTATTGACCTATGGCCACAGACACGCAAAATAATTATCTGGTGATCACCGCTTCAGGGGAGGATCAAGTTGGTCTGGTCGATCAGCTTTCGATCCAGATCGCCAAGAACGGATGCAATATCGAAGAAAGCCGTATGGCTGTATTGGGTGAGCAGTTCGCCATCATCATGCTGCTTTCCGGTCCATGGAACGCGCTTTCCAAGCTCGAAGGACAACTGGAGCTGCTGGGCGACCAACTGGGCCTCACCATTATCCATAAGCGAACCCGGCAACGGGAACAGAAGCAGCCGGTGCTGCCTTACAGTATAGAAGTGGTAGCCATGGATCATCCCGGCATTGTTCGCAATCTGGCCGCTTTCTTCTCCAAGAACGGTATCAATATCGAAGAGCTTCAGACTGATACCTACCCGGCGCCACATACCGGCACCTCCATGTTTTCAGTCATCATGACGGTGGGCATTCGCGCCGACGTTCACATTCCCACGTTGCGTGGAAATTTCCTCGATTACTGCGACGACCTGAATCTGGATGCGAGCTTTGAACCTGCTCGAATGTGAGATTGGGTGCTCTGTGGAAAGCTTGATAATGGCGGTTTCGTGCCATGAGCGGACGCTCGATTTTCTATAGGTAGCGAAAACAAATCGACTACGGTGCATTTCAGGTTGGTAGTATTTCAAAGTCATCGCAAGGGCAAGCAACTGGAAGGCAAATGCTTGAGGAGCGGCTTCGTGAGTCCGGTGTGGTGACAACATTGCCTTCTGGACGCTACTCACTGGGAGAGGATTTTCATGAGCCGAACTAGAGCTGGGGTCCTATTTGCGACCCTAATGATCTTGCTGCCCGCTGCAGGACGCGCGCAAGAGAGTTTGACATCGCTGGAAATTGCCGGGCGTTATGCGGAGTTGCAGGGCGCAGCGGAAGCTCGGGTTGCAGGGCAGCCTGATCCGACAGTGTCGATCCTCGCTCCTCTCTGTGTCGCATACTCGAAATTGAAGCGGTATGCCAAACTGTTCCTTTGCCTAGACGCTCTCGATGGGCGTGTTGCCGCAGGTGATGTGGAAATCGAAACCGATCGATTGTTTGTGTCCAACTCCGATGCTGGGCCGATTGCCGCCACGCTGCGCGCGCAAGCGCGCTTGGAGATGGGTGACTACGGCGCTGCTGTGACCGAGGCGCAGACCGCTTTGAGTCAGATTCGAGATCATATGTCCGCCGGACTTTGGCCGCCCACCAAGTATCGGCTTCTCAACCTCGGTGTCATTTCGACCGCGCATGCGATGGCGGGTGATCGAGATCTTGCGCTGAAAAACCTAAAGGAGTTGGAGAATTTTTCATACCCCTTCATTGGCAATGCCGCTTGGCGTCCGATGAAGGCATACGCTGTTGCTCGGACCTATATGGCATTGGGCGATTACGCCAGTGCCTTGCCTTATGTTGTAAAGGATGACTGGTTTCCCTGGATTAACGACCCGACCTGGGGACTCAAGGCCGGCGATTCCGCCGATGTATTCCTTCTGCTTCCAAAACTGGTAATGAGAGGTACGTGTCTGCTCGAAACGGGGGATATACCCAATGCCCAGAACGCGCTTGAACTTGCGCTGCGGCATCCACGAATGAGGGAATTCGGCGAGTTGTATTGGCTTGCCCTGTATCAAGCCGGGCGTTTAGCAGAAAAACAAGAGGATTCGAATCGCGCTATTGATCTTTATCGTCAGGCCGTGGATATCATCGAACAACAGCGGGCTTCAATCAATACAGAGGCGAGCAAGATCGGGTTCATCGGCGACAAGCAAGATGTTTATGGACGACTGATTGCCGCGCTGATCGCCCAAGGGCAGGTGGTGGAAGCCTTTGAGTACGTCGAGCGCTCTAAGTCGCGTGCACTGGTGGACATGCTCGCTGCCAAGAAGGGGGACTTTGCCATCACCGGCGCCAATCCCGAGAGAACTAAGCAGGTGCTGGCGCAGCTGGACGCTGCCGATCTGGCCGCACATGCACTGGACCAAGAGCCCAGGGCTGAGGCGTTCGCAGCGAGCAGCACGCGCAACCTTGCACTGATACATGCGCAAATCCGGCAGGCCGCGCCGGACTTGGCGACCCTCGTCACTGTCAGCGCGGTGCCCTCCGACGAACTTAAGACTCTCGTTGGCGCTGAAGAGACTCTGATCGAGTATTACGGGCTTGGCAAGAACCTCTACGCCTTCGTACTCGATCGGCAGAATCTTCAGGTGGTCAAGCTCGATGCGGACGGTTTGGAGCGGCGTGTGTGGGATTTGCGTACTGCCATCCAACAGGTCGGCGGCGATGCATGGCGCGCGCCGGCACAGGAGCTTTATGTCGAACTCTGGCAACCCGTCGCCAGCCGGATTAATACGGCTAGAGTCATCCTCGTGCCGCACGGGGTTCTGCACTATCTGCCCTTCGCAGCACTGGTGGCACCCGATGGTAGTTACCTTGCCGACCAATACGCGTTGCGCTTCCTTCCCAGCGCTTCGGTGCTGAAGTTCCTGCGCCCGCCCTCCTCGAGCGGCCAAGCGCCGTTACTGGTCTTAGGCGATCCCGATCTAGGTGATCCCCGCTATGACCTCCATTTCGCTAATGAAGAAGCGAAGGCGGTGGCGAGCATCTTCCCCGGTTCGCGGGTGCTTGTACGTAAGGAAGCGTCGAAGAGCAACTTCCATATGGCAGCGGGCGCGTTCACCCGCATCCATTTCGCCACTCACGGAGAATTTAACGCCGATCGCCCCTTGGCTTCAGGCCTGCATTTGGCAAATGACAGAGGCGGCGACGACATGCTAACGGTCGGCGAGCTTTATTCGATGAACCTGAACGCCGATCTGGTGACCTTATCGGCATGTGAAACCGGACTGGGCAAAGTCGCCAATGGCGATGATGTCGTAGGTCTCACGCGCGGCTTCCTCTTCGCTGGCGCGCGCTCCATTGTCGCCAGCCTTTGGAGCGTTGATGATAAGGCTACTGCAATGCTGATGGAAACCTTCTACCGCAATCTGGTGATCATGGACAAGGAAGAGGCACTGCGCCAAGCTCAGATAACAATACGCAAGAACTTCCCGCAGCCGTTCTTCTGGGCGGCGTTTCAGCTGACTGGTCGAGGGAATTGATCGATACGCAAGCTAATTCTGGTGTCCGACAGGTTGCGAGTTCTAAGTGGACGCTTTCAACAGCAATGAGTATCCGCAGTTGAAAGCAGCACCTCGCCTCATCACTTGTCGTTCAACAGCCCCTGCATTGCCGCCACCGGCTTGACCTGTGGAAAATACATCTGCCGGTAGAAGTCGCCGAGGTTGCTCGACCATGACCCGCCGTCGCCGCGCCCGAGTTGTCGCCAATATTCCATGATGGTTACATCGTAGGCATCGATTGCTACTGCGTAACTGCCGGCATCGTAGCGTTCGTCGTGACGGAAGGTGTTGATGTCCATGCGCGGTTTTTGCGGCGCATTGTTGGCGATGTGGCCGATGCACAGGCCGACCAGCGGGAAGGTGAGCGGCGGCAAACCGAGCAGGTCGATCATGTCTTGCGGGTTGCGGCGGATACCGCCGATCGGCACGATGCCCAGGCCGAGCGATTCGGCGGCGGTGATCAGCGTGCCGAGCACGATACCGGCATCCACGGCGGCGACACCGAAGCCTTCCATGGTTTCGTGAATGATCTGCGTTTGCCCCGCTTTGCGCACGCCGAGGTCGGTTTTGTGGAAGTCGATGACGATGGTGATGAATACCGGTGCTTGCGCGATCCATGCCTGTCCGCCGGCGAGTTCGGCAATCCTGGCGCGCTTGCCGGCATCACGCACCACTACCAGCGAGATTTCCTGCGCATTCATTGAAGTCGGCGCTTGATGTGCGGCGGCGATGAGTTGGTCGAGTATCTCTTCGCTGATCGGGTCAGTCTTGTAGCTGCGGATACTGCGATGGGCTTGCTGGGTGCGTAAGGTTTCGTTCATTTCATTTCTCCAAGGCAATTTTAAAGGCTGATGTGCATGGCCTTTGCCACCACGTCGCGCGTCAGTTGCGGTGCGAACAGTTCGATGAAGTCGTAAGTATAGCCGCGCAGATATTCGTTCTTGCGGATTGCGATGCGCGTGGTGTTGGGCTTGAACAGGTGCCTGGCCGCGATCATGCGCAAATGTCGGTCGCGTTCCGGGATGAAGGCGATATCGGCGAGGATGCCGATGCCCAGCCCCAGTTCCACATAGGTCTTGATCACGTCAGCGTCGATGGCGGTAAGCGCGATGTCCGGCGTGATGCCCGCCTTTTCAAATACCTCGTTGATCTTGCCGCGCCCGCTGAAGGCGAAGTCGTAGGTGACGATGGGATATTGCGCGATTTTCGCCAGCGTCAGTTTCTTTTCATCCAGCAGCGGGTGCTTGGGCGGCACGACCACGCAGTGATGCCATTCATAACACGGTAGCGTAACCAGATCATCGTACAGCGACAGGCTTTCGGTGGCGATTGCAATATCGGCCTCGCCGTTCAATACCTGCTCGGCAATCTGGGTAGGATTGCCCTGATGCAGTCCGAGCTGCACTTTCGGGTAACGCTTGATGAATTGCTTGACCACCGGCGGCAGAGCATAGCGCGCCTGGGTGTGGGTGGTGGCGATTGTCAGATGCCCACTGTCATGCGAGTGAAACTCTTGCCCGACCTGCTTGAGGTTGCCCGCATCGTGCAGGATGCGCTGGGCGATGGCCAGCACGGCCTTGCCCGGCTCGGTGACGGCGACGATGCGCTTGCCGTTGCGCACGAAAATCTCGATGCCCAGTTCCTCCTCCAGCAGCCGGATTTGCTTGCTGATGCCGGGCTGCGAAGTGTACAGCGCGGCTGCGGCATCGGAGATATTCAACCCCTGGCGCACGATCTCGTTCAGGTAACGCAGTTGCTGCAAATTCATGTCGCCCCCTTAATATTTATAGGTTATATGATATTAACATAAAAGTATTTAGGAATATAAGGGTCGCGCACTAGAATGCGCACCATAGATTTTATGGATGGTTCACATGGACTGGATGTACACATTATCCGGCTTTCTGGTCGGGCTGATTGTCGGGGTTACCGGAGTGGGCGGCGGCTCGCTGATGACACCGTTGCTGGTGCTGGTCTTCGGCGTTTCTCCGGCGACCGCAGTCGGCACCGATCTGCTGTACGCCTCGCTGACCAAGTCGCTGGGCGGTTGGGTGCATGGCCGCAATGGCTCGGTTGACTGGAAAGTGGTTGGCTTGCTTGCTTTGGGTAGCCTGCCTGCTGCGGTGATTACGATCGCGCTGCTGAAATATCTGGAGCTGGACGAGAAAACATTGCGGGGTCTGGTGACCGGCATGTTGAGCGTGGCGCTGTTGCTGACGGCCAGCGCGCTGCTGCTGAAAGAGCAAATCAAAAAAATTGCGCGGCGCAGGGATGGCACGGTGTACGAATTGCATCACCGCTACCTGCCCGCCGCGACGATAGCGACGGGTATCGTCGTCGGGGTGTTGGTGACGGTTTCTTCGGTGGGCGCGGGGGTGCTGGGCACGGTCGCTTTGCTGTTCCTGTATCCGCGCATGTCGGCGGTCAAGGTGGTGGGCACCGACATCGTTCATGCCGTGCCGCTCACTGCCGTGGCGGGGATGGGACACATGGCGCTGGGCACGGTGGATTTCACGCTGCTGGCCAGCCTGCTGCTGGGTTCGCTGCCCGGCATCTATATCGGCAGCCACCTGAGCGCCAAGGTTCCGGAAAAGGTATTGCGGCCCCTGCTGGCGACCATGCTGTTGGTTATTGGCGCCAGACTGGCGTTGCATTAGCCGAAATATAGGTTTAACCAAATACGTAGAAAGATGGGTTGACGCAGGAAACCCATCATAAAAACGATGGGTATCGCTACGCTCCAGCCATCCTACGCGCTGCATTAACTTTGATGAAATTGCAATAAAAGGAAAAATACGATGAGTTCAAGCACACAAAATTTGTCCGATCTGGCGGAAATCGACCGCTTCGAACAAACCATTCAGGCTTTCAATGCCGGCGATCTGGACTTGGATCGCATGACGGCGGCACGTTTGCAACATGGCGTGTATGGACAGCGCCAGCCGGGTTTGCACATGCTGCGCATCAAGGTGCCGGGCGGGCGCATGACACCGGATCAGCTGGATGCGGTTGCGGATGTCACCGAGACTTACTCGCAAAAAGGCATTGCGCATGTCACCACGCGCCAGTCGATCCAGACGCACTTTGTCCCGCTCGACAGCACGCCTGCCGCGATGCGTCGTCTCGCCGAAGTCGGCATGACCACACGCGAGGCGTGCAGCAACACGGTGCGCAACATTACGGCTTGCAGCCTGTCCGGGGTGTGCCCGCGCGAGCATGTCGATGTGACTAAACATCTAGACGGCGTGGTAAAGCACTTCTTGCGCAATCCGCTGAACCAGCAATTGCCGCGCAAATTCAAGATCAGTTTTTCGGCTTGCGAATCGGATTGCGCGCAGGCGATGCTGCATGATTGCGGTGTGGTTGCGGTCAAAAAAGATGGCCAGCACGGTTTTATGGTCAGGGCTGCAGGCGGTCTGGGGCATAAGCCGCGCGAAGCGATCGTGGTCGAGGAATTTATTCCTGAACATGAACTGTTGTTCGCAATCGAGGCTTTGGTGACATTACACAACAAATACTCCGACCGGACCAAGCGTGCGAAATCGCGCATCAAGTTTCTGGTCGAGCGTTTCGGCGTGGACGGGTTCCGGGAAAAATATCGCGAGGAATTCGAGCGCACCAAACAGGCTCTTTCCGACCAGCCGTACCCGAAAGGCGAGTGGCGCGCACAAACGGCTGGACAGGCACCCGGGCAGGGCGCGCCACGGAAGTTGTTGGCGCAACATCAGTCTGTTCTGTTCGTATTGCCGATCGCGTTGCCGATAGGCGACATTACGCCGGTGCAGTTGCGCGGCATCGCCGCGTTGTTGCGCGCACAGGGGTTGAGCGAGATACGTACTTCACAGGATCAGAACCTGACGATTTTCAACGTGCCGCAGGCCAAAGTGGCCGCGTTGCGCGACGGATTGGCGGCGCTCGGTTTGCGTGAGCCTGTCGCGGGCGATAACGTAGTGGCTTGCCCCGGCGCATCGACTTGCCGTCTCGGTATCACCGCCAGTATGCTGGCTGCGCCCGAACTTTCCGGCGGCAGAGCCGATTTGAACATCCGCGTTTCCGGCTGCCACAACGGCTGCGCGCAACCCGAGACCGGCGACATCGGCATTTACGGCGAAGGCAAGCGTCTGCACGGCAAACTGGTGCCGCACTACCAGATGTATTTTGCCGGCAGCGGCATGGCCAGCAACGGCGCGCCCAATAGCAACGCAAAGGGCGGAGCGCTGGCGTTGAAAGGCCCTGCGATACCGGTAGTGCGCGTCAAGAAGGCCATCGAGC
>CAZMWC010000040.1:0-12086 GCA_964569805.1 uncultured Gallionella sp. | reverse complement strand
CAGTTATAGCAGGAGGTGCACATCCACATCGAGCCGGAGGTCAGCACTTCTTCGCGCTTGCCGGCGCGGATCATCATGAACAGTTTTTGCGGGGTATGCTCCCACGCGTTGCCCAGCGGGCAAGAACCCGCGCACACGCCGCACTGCATACACATCTTGACCCACTCGCCATCTTCGACGCGCTCTTCGACTTCACGCAGGAAGTCGTTGCGGTAACGCGCGACAGACTGTTTGTTCAAATCGTTCATCGTTGTTTATTCCTCGCGTAGGGCGGGTTCTACCCGCCGTGTCGGGCGGAGCCCGATCTGCATGGTTAACCTTAACCGAATCCCTTCATCGGCGACGGCCCCATCGCCACCAACTGCTCGACATATTCGTTGATGAACTTTGCCACGCGGGCATTATCGGTAATCGCCACTTCATAGCTGGACACGCGCTCTGGCTCCAGCCCCATCTGGGTCAGCGTGTCGCCGATTTTGCTCATGCGGTAGCTGGCCAGTTCAGACCCCTTGACGAAATGGCACTGGTAGTCGTCCCCCTTTTTGCAGCCCATCATCATCACGCCGTCGTAGCCGGAATTAAGCGCATCGGTGATCCAGATGGTGTTCACCGACCCCAGGCAACGCACCGGGATGGCGCGCACGAAGGCCGAATAGAGGTGGTGCTGTAAACCAGCCATGTCGAGCGCAGGATAAGCATCGTTCTCGCAGGCGAGGATGAGGATGCGCGGTTTTTCGGAAAACTCGTCCGGTATCTCCACCGCCTTGATCTGATTGCCGACAGTGTCCACCGAGTAGTTCTCGAACGAAATCACGCGCACCGGGCACGCGCCCATACACGTGCCGCAGCGGCGGCAACGGCTCTCGTTGAACACGGGGAAACGCCTTTCATCTTCATCTATCGCACCAAATGGGCATTCGACCGTGCAACGTTTGCATTGTGTACAACCTTCTAATCGCACAATGGGATAGGAAAGATCACCGGAGCGCGGGTGTGCGGCACGCCCGATGCTGGCATTTTCCACCGCTTGAATGGCCTTGAGCGCCGCGCCGGTTGCGTCTTCCGTCGCTTGCAGCATGTCCATCGGGCGGCGTACCGGGCCGGCAGCGTAAATGCCGGTGCGGCGCGTCTCATAAGGGAAGCAAATAAAGTGCGAATCGCTGAAGCCGTTCTTCAGCTGCGGCATGTCTGGCCCCTGGCGATAATTCAGGTTGAGCACAGAAATCTTCTGCATTTCCACCTTCTTTTGCTTGGCCTCTTCAGAGCCGCCCTCGGCAGCCATCACGATCGGGTTCCATGCCTCGAGATCGACACCCGCGCTCGGCACTTGTCCGGTGGCGAGTACCACGAGATCGGCAGCAACGGCAGTGTCCTCGTCGAGGATCAGATCACGGAACTTTACCGTACAGCCGTCGTTATCCGCTTCCACGGCGGAAGCTTTACCCTTGGTGAAGGTCACGCCCTTGTTTTGCGCGCTGCGATAAAAATCCTCGCCCATGCCCGGCAAGCGCAGATCGGTGTACATCACCACCGTATTCACCTGCGGGTTGGCATCCTTGAAATACATCGCCTGCTTGACGCTGGTCGCGCAACAATGGCCGGAGCAATACGGCAGATGCGTGCCGCTCTCATCGCGCTGTCCGGCGCATTGCACGAACACCACGCTCTGCACCGCCTTGCCGTCGGCACGTTTGATGGGTGATCCGTTTGCGGCGCGCGCCAGCGCTTCCAACCCGGCCTGATCGACGACGTGGGGCGATTTTCCGCCGCCGAGTTCGGGTAATTTGTTGAGATCGTAAGTGTTGAACCCGGTGGCTTGCACGATGGCTCCAACCTGTTCCGTGGCGAGGCCGGAAGTGCCAATCACCTGCACGCTGAAACGTCCCGGCGCGCCGGAAGTCTCGGCAATAGTGGAACGCAGATGGATCGAGATGCGCGGGTGCGCGCTGACTTTGCCGACCAATTCCGCGAGTCCAATGTCCTGCGGCTCGGCATACGGTTGTTTGAACGGCACGCGCTTCCACAGCTTCGCCGCCCAGCCGCCGAGCTGCGCTTCTTTTTCGACCAGCACCACGTCGTAGCCGGTTTCGGCAACCTCCAGCGCGGCGGTCAGCCCCGCCATACCGCCGCCGACCACCAGCACGCGCTTGTTCTGCGCGCAATTGGGATTACCCGTTGGCAACTTCATTTTCTTCACTTCGGCGCAGCCCATGCGCACGTAATCGTCCGCCATTTCCTGGCGCACTTCATCATGTTTCCCACCTTCCGCCACCACCCAGATCACGCCTTCGCGCAAGTTGGCGCGCGACATGGCGATGCCGGGAAAATGGAATGCTTCTGTCTTGGCGCGACGCGAACAGGCGGCGATACAAATATGCGTGACGGCTTCTTTCTCGATGTCGTCGCGGATCATCTGCACGCCCGCTTCGTTGCACAGAAAGGAGTGCTCGCGCACCAGCGCCATCTTGCCTTCCTTCTGCGCGATCTTGCCCAGTTGCGCGATGTCGAGCTTGTCGCCCAGCTCACAACCGGAGCAAATGTATGCGGCGGTTTTCATCTCGGCCATTATCTGTCTCCTTCAATAGCAGAGGTTTTATGCACCACCTGTATCGCGCGCAGCGCCGCTGCGGTGGCGCTCTGCACGGAACGGTTGACATCGAGCGGGCTACTCGCCGCACCGGCGGCGAATTGTCCGCCGCCCGCCACTCCTTCGATGAAACCGGACGAATCGGTAACGATGTCCGTCGGCAATGTGATGCCGTTGCTTTCCGGCTCCATGCCAACGGCCAGCACCACGAGGTCGTGTTGCGTGGCATAGCGGTGATAGCCTTCGGTATCCACGCCGTGCAGGGTGAGATCGCCGCTCGCTTCGTGCAGCTTGATGCTGGCGACTTTGGATTTGACGAACTTCACCGTCGGATCCTGCTGCACTTTCAAGTAGAAATCTTCCAGGCGGTCGATGGAGCGGATGTCGATGTAATAAATGGTTGACCTGCCCTCTTCGCCGCACGCTTCGCGCACATATTGCGTCTGTTTCAGCGAAGCCATACAGCAGATGCGCGAACAGTGGCGCAGGTGGTTTTCGTCGCGCGACCCGGCGCACTGGATGAAGGCGATGTTCTTCGCTTCCTTGCCATCCGAGGGGCGCAGCAGTTTGCCGCTGGTGGGGCCGTGCGGATTGGCGAGACGCTCGAATTCCAGGCTGGTGATGACGTTATCGAAACGGTCATAACCGTAAGGTTGTATCTTCGCCGCATCGTAGGGCTTCCAGCCAGTCGCCCAGACCACCGCGCCGACTTTCAGCTCGACCGTCTCGGTCGGCATATCGAGGTCGATGGCATCGTATTTGCACGCGGCCTTGGCCTTCTCGCCGTCCGCCGTGCCGACGATGGAAGGGTCGAGCACGTAGCGTTGCGGATAGGCCATCGCGTGCGGCAGGTAGGCGGCGCGCGTTTTGGAAAGGCCGTATTCGTAAGGATTGCTAATCTCCGCCTCCACCGCTTTGGCGCATTCGCCGCAGGCGGTGCAGTTCTGGTTGACGTAACGCGGCGATATTTTGAGGGTGACGGTGTAATCGCCGCGCTGCCCGCTCACCGAAACCACTTCGGCCTGGGTCAACACGCGCACGTTGCGGTTGGCCTTGAGCCGTCGCAGGTTGATTTCCAGCCCGCAGGTCGGGTGGCACATCTTGGGGAAATAGCGGTACATCAATGCGGTGCGCCCGCCCAAGCTGGTATTGCGCTCGGCGAGGATCACCTGCTTGCCGCATTCGGCGGCTTCCAGTGCCGCCGTCATGCCGCTGACACCGCCGCCGACGACGAGAATAGTCTGGTTTGTTGCGATAGAAACGCTCACTCAAGTCTCCAATTTCGATTGTTGCAAGGTGCGTATCTCAAAACTCATCCGTTCCAGATCGCCGAGTATCCAGGTCGGGACGGCATCCACGCTGGGGGCATCGATACCCGCAACCGAGCCGGGGTTGACCAGCCAGCACTGCCCGCCGTTGATATTGGCTTGCCTTCCGACATGGGCTGCGTGGCTATGACCGTGGCAGACCAGATCGTAGTCGCCGGTACAGGCAAAGGCCCGGCCGTGGTGCGGCATGTGGGTGACAAATATCTTGCGCTCGCCGAGTTCCAGCGTCGCCTCCTGTCCGTGGTAAGTAAACAGCCCACCGGATTTCGCCATCATGCGGTACAGTGCCGCGACATCGCCGATATTGTTGCCATCCACGACATGGATAGGAATGCCGAACCCGAGGGAGGCGCGCAGGGTATTGACACCAATCAGGTCACCGCAGTGGATGACGGCCTGCGCCCCATCTGCCTGCGCTGCCGTAATTGCCGCCGCAAGCGGAGCGGAGCGGTCATGGCTGTCAGAAATAATGCAGATTTTCATATCCTCATTCATGTCCCAAAAATTCAACCGTATTAGGCAGAATTCGTGCGTATAGTGTCTATAACCATATTGGGTAGGTGCGGGTATAGCCCTGATGGGGTAGCGGGGGAAATTCAGTACTGTTTTGTTGATATTTAAGGAAAAGCGGCATACCCTGACGTGCAGCATTACGATTACCCTGTGTGTATTCCCTTCTAGCGTAACCGACGGGACTCTTGGATATTTTTGCTGGACGCGATGAGTAAAAAGATAAACTCAATTGATGAACCGGACAGCGCGGCGTTTTTCTGGACGCGCGACCCGGAGTTCGTGCTTCCCGCACAAAAGAGCGGCATGGATGTGTGCGCGGAACGGGAACCCGCCGCCGCCCGCGCCAGCGACCTCGGGGGGCTGCTGAACACGCTCCTGGAGGCCGCCATCGACCTCATCAAAGCCAGGGCCGGTGTGGTGCGCGTCCTGCTGCCCGACGAGACTCTGCATGTCATCAGTGCGGTCGGGTTGACCGGCGAAGAATTGGAGGCTGAACGCATCTTGGAACTCGCCTGCGAGGACTGCGGCAAAGACGCTTTCCGGCACGGTCTCTGCGCTACCGATGTCGAATCTTGCGAGACACGTAGCGGCGACCGGCCGCACCGGCAGTTCCGCTCGGTGGTCTCCATCCCGCTGGAAAACCGCAATTCTCCCGGGATGTTACTCGGCGTTTTCACTCTGTTTTTCGACACTCCACAAACTTCCTCCGGCAACGCCGCCAACATGGCGATCACCTTCGCAAACCTGTTGAGCACCCTGATCGAACACGTCAAGTCCAACCGCGAAGTGAGGCGCGCGGAGCTATTGAAGGAGCGCCAATCCATCGCCAACGAGATCCACGATTCACTGGCGCAGACTTTGAACTATGCGCGTATGAACACCACACTGTTGAGCGATGCGGTGCGCCACAACAACGAAGTGATGGCGACCAAATATGCGCGCGACATCGACGATGCGCTGGAAACCAGCCAGAAGGCGGTGCGCGCGCTCATCACCGATTTCCGCAGCGAGATGGATCCGACCGGATTGTTGAATGCCCTGCAGACTCTGGCCGAACAATTCCGCCAGCAGCACCGCATCGTGCTCGATTGCAGCATCCGCGTCGCCGACCTCGACCTGCCGCTGGAGCACGAAATTCAGGCCTACCACATCGTGCGCGAGGCGCTCTCCAACATCGCCAAGCATTCCAACTCTAGCCATGCGCGGCTGATCGTCGATCACCTCTGCGGCTATTACGTATTCACGGTGGAAGACAACGGCATCGGCACGTTCTCTCAAGTGGAGGGGCATTACGGGATCATCATCATGCGCGAACGGGCGCAGCGTATCGGCGGGGAAATCAAAGCGACAAGCACGAAGGGCTTGGGGACATGCATACAATTATTTTTCCCGGAACCGGGAGCAAACTGGAGAACACTGGATGACTGACGTACTGAAGATCGCACTGGTTGACGATCAGAGCCTGTGTCGGCGCGGGTTGAGCGAGTTGCTGGCCAACTGCTACGATTTCAACGTGCTGGGGGCGGTTGGCACTGTCGAAGAGCTCCGCCCACTGCTGGATCAAAAACCCGATCTGGTGGCCATCGATCTGCGCATGAAACCGATGGGCGGGCTGGAAATGTTGGAACAGATACGCAAGGAGGGCTACGACACGCCAGCGATCATCCTGACCATGAGCGATTCCGAAACAGACATGGGGAGCGCGATACGCGCCGGTGCACGCGGCTACCTGCTCAAGGATATGGCACCGGAAGATGTTGTCGACGCAATACGTCGCGTCGCGGCTGGTGAATTGGTGGTAGCGCCAGCCATGACAGTCAAAATGATCAACATGTTACGCGGCGATCAACCTGGTCAGGAACCGAAAAATTCGTTCAAGTTACTCACCGAGCGCGAGCGCGAAATATTGCAGTTGCTGTCGCGCGGCGAGAGCAACAAAGCCATCGCGCTGACGCTGAAAATCAGCTACGACACGGTGAAACAGCATGTCCGCCACATATTGAACAAGCTCAACCTGTCTTCACGGGTAAAAGCCGCTGTTCTGTTCGCCAAAGAACAGGGCACACCGGATGACGATAACATTCCGCCGCGCTGTTGACGGCTCACGTATCGCGCTCCAACATTGTTTTCAGCAGTGCTGCGCCGTAGGCGGTTGCCAGCATTTCAGGATGCGTCACGGCGAGACCGAGATCCCGCAACCGCCCATTACGGATGTTGTATATCCAGCCATGCACGGCCAGCGATTGGCCGCGCTTCCACGCATCGCCCACAATGGTAGTGCGCACGACATTCACCACTTGTTCGATCACATTGATCTCGCACAGCCTGTCGTTGCGCTGTTCCGGGTCGGAAATGGCGGCGAGCAACGCCGTGTGGCGATCTCGCACGTCCTGCACGTGGCGCAACCAGTTATCGATAAGCCCCAGCGGTTCGCCGGAAACAGCCGCGCGTATGCCGCCACAACCGTAATGGCCGCAAACGATGATGTGTTTGACCTTCAAAACATCGACGGCAAATTGAATCACGGAAAGGCAATTGAGATCGGTATGCACCACCATGTTGGCCACATTCCGGTGTACGAACAGTTCGCCGGGAAGCATTCCAATCACGTCATTAGCCGGCACGCGGCTATCTGAACATCCGATCCACAGGTATTCCGGGCTCTGGAGCGTGGCCAAGCCTTTAAAAAAATCAGGGTCTTTGGCCGTCATGTGCCGCACCCAGCTGCGATTATTCTCAAAAAGATCCGCGAGGATGTGCATAGAATTTTTATTTTTGGTTATTTGGGGAATGGAGTGCCGGATGCGCTACACCCATTCGGGTAGAGTTACCCACATACACGTAGCCGCATTCAAGTACAGGATACCTCTAAAAATCCACATTTCATCCCGTACGGGCGATTCATGAATCGCCCCTACCGCGTTGCGGAAAAAATTTCTTGCTCACATGTCATACAGATGCGGCACGGGTTACATGCGCCTTTAGAAAAGTGACAGGCCACACGAACCCGCGCTGCTCGCCCGAAAGAAACGGGAAAGCAACGCGGGGGATGAAATTACCTGGAACCGTTTAGTTTTCTTGATACTTTACTTTTTTGCTGCGCACGATCTGATAAGCCCGTGCCAGATAACCGAACGGTGCGCTCCAGATGTGTACCAGGCGGGTAAACGGGAAAAACAGGAACACCGTCATGCCAAAGAACACGTGCAGCTTGAAGACCATATCAACACCTTCCAGGTAGGCAGGATTCGGGTACAGATAAATAATACTTTGTATCCATTCTGCCATGGCAGTCACCACGCGCGGGTCACCGTGCCCGGCATGGCCTATGGATACCGGAATGGTAATCAAACCGATAATCAGCGTCGCCATCACCCAGGACAGAATGAATTTATCCGAGGGGCGGCTGGTAACGGAAATGCGCCGGTTGGTGTAACGCCGTACCCACAGGATGCCCCCGCCTATCAAAGTCATTGAGCCAAAAACCGTACCCAGAACGATGGCCATATACTGGTGCTGGATATCGCCCATGACCATCAAGAACACGCTATGCGGTGTCAACAACCCTACTAAATGGCCGAAAAAAATAGCCAGCACACCCACATGGAACAGGTTGCTTGCCCAGCGCATACCCGCCATGGAAAGCAACTGGCTGGAGTCGCTTTTCCAACCGTACTGTTCGCGATCGAAGCGCAGCCAACTGCCGATAAAAAACACGGCAAGGCAGATGTAGGGATACACGCCAAAAAGCAAAATATTCCAACTAAAGAAACTCTCGTTCATTTTATTCTCCTTAAGTTTAAGCGGCCAGCCGGTTCAGCGTGGCGCGGCCTTCAACAATAGCAAGCGGCGCTGCATACGGGCTGTTGGCCTTGTTCAGGTTGGCGGTCAGCACCTTCAGCACCTTGTTGGCATCGGCCAGAAACACCATCGCCTCGTTGTCATCCAGCATGGCGGCAAATTCCAGAACCAGCGGCAGGTAGTCCGGTAACTCGTTGGTCATCACCTTCACGCCGTAGTCCTTGTACAGTTCGCCCAGATCAATCAGCGCCGGCCCACGATTTTTGTCGTTATCGTCACCAAACAAATGGTGCGTCAAATGCAAACTGTGTTCCGGTGCCATATCAAACGTCTGCACATACTCCGCTTGCAGCTCGGTCAGAGATTTGCTTGCCAGATGATCGAGAAATTTCCGCAACGCTTCTTTTTCCGTCATATCTATATCCGGGCTTTTCCCCACTTCCGTACGAATTTCCGGCAGGTGGTCAAGCAATTCCTGATCCGGATATTCCAGCAAGGCTGACAATATTTTATAAATTCGCATGATTTTCTCCCTTAACGATCATTCGCAGACGGAGCCAATTCAGCTGATTCTATGGATTCCTTGCGACGGCGTGGGAACAGCGTGACCTTGCTGATTCCGGTCGAAGAATCATTGCCGAAGGTGAAGCCGTTCTGCCCTTGGAAGCCGTGCGGGTCAGCCAGGCGTTCTTCTTCATGCCCGGTGGGAATGACATAGCGATCTTCGTAGTTGGCAATGGCCAGATAGCGGTACATTTCCTTGGCCTGATCTTCCGTGATCCCCGCAGCAACCAGCGGTTTTGTATCTGGAACCCCTTCAACATGCACCGAGCGTTGATAACTACGCATGGCGATGAGACGGCTCAATGCGCTGACAATGGGCGCTTCCTTGCCGGCGGTAAGCAGGTTGGCAAGATACTGCACTGGCAGGCGCATCGTGCCGGCCAGCGGAATCGCACCGTCCGGGCCAACCGGCAGGTTACCCTGGTCGAGTTGCGACTGTACCGGAGACAACGGCGGCACGTACCATACCATCGGCAACGTGCGGAACTCGGGATGCATCGGGAACGCGATTTTCCACTCAATCGCCATCTTGTAGATCGGCGATTTTTGCGCCGCGATGATCCAGTCTTCGTTGATACCCTCGGCACGGGCGGCAGCGATCACTTCAGGATCATTGGGGTCGAGGAAAATTTTGCATTGTGCTTCATACAAATCCTGTTCGTCGGTGACGCTGGCCAATTCCTCGATACGGTCGGCATCGTACAACATGATGCCGTTGTAGCGAATGCGGCCGACACAGGATTCCGAGCATATTGTCGGCATACCGGATTCGACACGCGGATAGCAGGCGATACACTTCTCGGCCTTGCCGGATTCCCAGTTGTAATACACTTTTTTGTACGGGCATGAGCTCATGCAGAAACGCCAGCCACGGCACTTGTCCTGATCCACCAGCACGATACCGTCTTCTTCGCGCTTATAGAGGGAGCCGGAAGGGCAGGCGGCCACACAGGCCGGGTTCAGGCAATGGTTACAAATGCGCGGCAAATACAGGTTGAAGGTGTTTTCGAACTGGCCATACATCGCTTTCTGGATGTTGTTCATGTTCTGGTCTTCACTGCGCTTGGCATATTCACCAGCCAGATCGTCTTCCCAATTCGGGCCCCAGGTGATCTTCTCCATGGGGTCGCCGGTGATCATCGAAAGCGGCCGTGCGGTGGGTGCCGCTTCGGACAACGGCGCGTTCTGCAAACGCGCGTAGTTGTAGGTGAACGGTTCGTAGTAATCGTCGATCTGCGGCAGATCCGGGTTGGCGAAAATGTTCAACAGCTTCGATACCCTGCCGCCGGATTTCAGCTCCAGCTTACCGCCAGCCATCGTCCAGCCGCCCTTCCACTTTTCCTGATCTTCCCACTGTTTTGGGTAACCGATACCGGGCTTGGATTCGACGTTATTGAACCAGACATATTCCATACCCTTGCGGTTAGTCCACGTGTTTTTGCACGTTACCGAACAGGTGTGGCAACCGATACACTTATCCAGGTTAAAGACAAATGCAAATTGTGCTCTTACTTTCATTTTTATCTCCTTCGTAGGTCGGGTTAGTTGCGCAGCACCGTAACCCGGCATATCCGTATTGTCGGGTTACGCTACGCTAACCCGACCTACATTTACACACATTTATTTTGGGCCAATTCCGGGTGGATTGAGTTGCGCTTCCCGTTCCGGCGTGAGCGGACGTTCCAGCCAATCAATATCCTTGTCCGCAATTTTGCGCATGATCACTTCGGTATCGCGGTTGCAACCCACCGTGCCGTAATAATTGAAGCCGTAGGCCAATTGCACGTAGCCGCCGACCATATTGGTCGGCTTGACGACGACGCGTGTGACCGAGTTGAGAATGCCGCCGCGCTTGCCGGTAGTGTTGGATCCCGGCACGTTCACGTTCTTCTCCTGGGCATGGTACATCAGCGCCATACCGCGCGACACGCGCTGCGAGACTACCGCACGCGCCACAGTCGCACCGTTGGCATTGATCGCCTCCACCCAATCGTTATCCTCAATTCCACCCGCCTTGGCATCGACTTCGGATATCCACACGTACGGCCCACCACGGAACAATGTCAGCATGCGCAGGTTGTCCTGATAGCTTGAATGGATACCCCACTTGGAGTGCGGCGTGATCCATTGCAGCTTGACGTGCTTGCCACTTGTGATGCTCGGGTCAAGCTTGCTGAACGACTTCATGTCTTGCGGCGGTTTATGGGTACAGAAGCCCTCGCCGAAATCCAGGAACCATTCGTGATCCTGATAAAAATGGGCACGTCCAGACAGGGTACGGAACGGGATGTGCTCATGGATATTGGTGTAACACGAAGTATAGGAAACCGTTTCGGACTCGATACCAGACCAGGTTGGCGCGGTAATAATCTTGCGCGGCTGCACCTGGATGTCGCGGAAGGTAATTTTGTCCTCGTGACGGGCAGCGTACAGATGATGATGGTTGATGCCGGTCTTTTTGGACAGCGCGCTCCAGGCTTTGTGAGCCACTTCACCGCAGGTTTCCGGTGCCATGCGCATCACCGAATCGCAAACAGAAATGTCTTCTTCGAGAGAAGGCATGCCAAAGGAAACACCCGGCACTTTTACTGTGCCGTTCATCACCTTGAGCTGCTCGTATTCCATTTCGGTATTCCAGTCCAGCCCCTTGATGTTGTTGCCCAGCTTGGTCATCAATGGGCCGATGGCGATGTATTTCTTGTAGGTGTCGCCAAAATTACGTTCGATCACCTTGAGCAACGGCATGGTTTTCCCGGGAATCGGTTCGCATTCGCCTTTCTTCCAATCCTTGACTTGGCCGAATGGTTGCGCCATTTCAAACGGCGAATCATGCTGCATCGGCAGAGCCACGACATCCTTGCGCGTGCCGAGGTGTTTTTCGGCGAGTGTCGAGAAGGTTTGCGCAATGTTCTTGAATATCTGCCAGTCTGACATGGATTCCCAGCCCGGCGATACAGCTTCCGACAGCGGGTGAATAAAGGGGTGCATGTCGGTAGTGTTGAGGTCGTTCTTCTCATACCAGGTTGCGGTCGGCAGAATAATGTCCGAATAAGCACCGGTGGAGTTGAGGCGGAAATTGATGTCCACCATCAAGTCCAGCTTGCCAATCGGCGCTTCGTCATGCCATTTGACCAGTTTGTTGTTATTCCCGTCGCCGGATTCCTTCAACACACCGTTCTGCGTGCCAAGCAAATGCTTGAGGAAGTATTCATGCCCCTTGGCGGAAGTGCCGATCAGATTGGCGCGCCAGACGAACAGGTTGCGCGGCCAGTTTTCCGGGGCATCCGGGTCGG
>CAZMWC010000039.1:0-12138 GCA_964569805.1 uncultured Gallionella sp. | reverse complement strand
TGTGGGGGAGTGATCGTATTGGCACTGTGAGATTAAAGCAAAAAAAGCGCGAAGAACCGCAACAACATTGGATTTAAAAGAAATTAGGCCACAAAAAATATTTTGCACAGAAAGCGCAAAAAATAAGCAGGGTTTAACGGTTTTTGCACTTTATTTGGCACATATTAAACAGTTAATGCTTGCCCATTGTCCAGCGATACACCCTTTCAACGTCGGCATCAGATAACAGCGTTAAAGAATCTTTACCGAAAGTCTTTAGCATGTAGGCTTTGCGCTTGTCCTGTATGCCGAGTTCGTTGCATCTGGATTGGATTCCCTTGATGCGGCTGCTGCGCCACTGCGTGGATTTAGCGGGCGCTGATGGCATAGAGTGGACAATAGCAGCCTGCTTAAGAAGCCACGTTTCAACAGCTTTAAATTTAGCTTCCGGAATTTCGTGATAGCTGTTCACCCCAGCTTTTTTATTAACGGAAGACCAAGCGGCAGCATAAGAAAGTTCGCTCTTGCGGACGGCGCTGCGTGCTGACATCCAATCTTTCACCAACTGTTGTAGCCGGGCCTTCTGTTCAGCCGTTACCACGCCATCACCGGTTTTAACTTCGATCTTGGGGCGGTGGATAATCTTTTCTGTCTTAATAACCGTGTTGCCGTTGCCGACGATGTTGCTGTGGCCGTTAACTTCAATGGAAGACGTGGCCTTGCGACGAACTACTGGCTTGGGCTTGGGTTTGGCGTTGCTCTTGAATAGATCGACCACCTTCTTTTTCTTATCGTCTTCCATATTGCTCCCCTTTAGTTAAACGGCCTTACGCCGCGAATTTAACCAGCTTCAACACCCTTTCTTTACTTACACCAGGCTCTTCCAACAACTCATACACGGCCAGCGCCAGATCGGCCTTCTTAGTCGGTGCCATCGTAGTGTGTGTGGCTGCGAGGCCTTCTTCGACGGTTTCAATAGCGAGACGCAAGCGTTCTGGATCAAGCGCACCAAGAGCTGGTTGCTGCTTGAGATCAGCCAGCAGCATCGGGCCTTCGCCAGTCAGCAGCCAGTTTGAATTAAGTCCTACACGCATCATTTCCGCTATTACTTCGCTATCAGGCCAAATCTTAGCCCCCTCATATCGCTTGTAAGTGCTGTATGCAATGCCGAACTTAGCCGCAGCCTCATCTTGATTTAATCCAATTTTTAGCCGAAAAGCGCGAAGTCGCTCCGCAATTACAGCATTCTTATCGCCGGACGCTTTCACGGTGAAAGCGTCCGGTTAAAGCGTCCGGCTGATACATGCCGGACGCTTTCGTTAAGATAATGATTTATATAAATAAATTCATTCATTTTTTAAATATTAGAAAACGTCAAAGTGTCCAGCTAAGGAATTGACTGTCAAATGTGTTGACACAGCTAAATTCTTAGCTGTAAGATGCCACCCATCGAGCAACCACGCAAAGGCGCACAACATGGCACACACAACGGCAAAAAAACCAGCCGATCAAGACTGGCATCCAGCGGACGTTAAAGCCGCGCTGCATAAAAAAAACATCACCCTCGCAAGTATCGCGGAAGCCTACGGTTTGACCAGCTCAAGCACGCTGTCATCCGTATTCACGCGCAGCTACCCCCTAAACGAAAAACGTATCGCCGATGCAATCGGCGTACACCCAATGGTCATTTGGCCATCGCGTTACAACAAAGACGGATCAATCAAGCCTCGCGGTTTCCGTGCCGTGCAGTTTAACGCAACTGAGCGCGCGCGCAATAGCAAGACCACTGCTGCCGACAGCAAGTTAACAGTCAATAAATAAACAAGCAAGCGAGATAGGGAACAGAAATGCTGGACTGGATCAAGGAGCTCGACATGAAGAAGATTGACGACAAGTTGACGCTGGACATGTTTGACGGGATTCCAAAGGCGCACCCCATGAACGCAGGCGCATGGCGCTTCCGTACCGAGATCGCTCATGTGATGGGTGAGGCCATCAAGGCCTGCGAAAAAGACCGCTACCAGATCGCCGCCGATATGAGCCGCCTGCTGGGACGGGAAATATCGATCAACACGCTGGATAAATACACCTCGGAAGCCTCGGAAGAACACATCCCCAACTTTGAGACGGCCATCGCCTTCGACGCTTCTACCGGACAAATGGCGCTGGCCAGTTTTTTCGCCGATAAGCTCGGTTGTCGCGTGTTGCCGGGCAAGGAATCGTTACAGGCCGAGTTGGGTAGGCTGCAAATATTGAAAGGCGATATCGCCAACCAGGAAAAAGCGATCAAGCGCATTTTAGGAGAGGCGCAATGATCGATAGCGTTGACATCAACACCATCGCATCCGCGCTGGGCGTGGCAAAATCTAGCGCCTGCGATCGCGCTAACCGCGAATCATGGTTATTCACAGAGCGCGCCGGGCGTGGTGGAAAGAAGCGCCTCTATCCGTTGCCCACTCTACCCAAGGCGGTGCGTGAAGCGGTGCTGGCAAAGCGGCTACATGCCTCACTGGATGCGCATCCACCTATCTCGCTACAAGGTAATACCACGGCAGTCGCGCTTCCAAAAAAGCATGAAGCATTCCGCGCCGATGGCGCAATGGTGCGGCGTGGGCTGATTCGGCGCGCCAAGCCGGAAGCAAGCCTGAACGATTTAGCCCGTGCGCGGCGCGATGCGGCGCTGGTGTTGTGCCAGTCCATTGAATCGGCGATGGTGATGTCGCACTGTTCCGCCAGGCGCGCGATGAGCGAGTTGGCCGAACGTGTGCTGGCAGGAATTGCGCGCCCGGAATTGATTGACGCTGCAACGGTAACTTACACAAAGCCGCGCAATACCGGCCAGACGCTGCAATCGTTGGTATCGCGCCTGCAAAAGATGTATGCCGCCTATCTGCAAGGTCGCGATGAAGGTGATGCGGCGCGCTATCTGGTTCCAGGTGCACCGGAAAAACGCGGCCAGAACCCCATCCACATCCATGCGTTCCTGATTTTTTATTGCCGCCCGGCACGCCCGCCGGTATCCGAAGCGTGGCGCGCGGCGCAAAGCTGGTTTGCCGCGCAAAACCTGCCTTGCCCGGCGGTGGATACTTTTCATCGCATCGAGAAATCGCTGCCCGTCACGATCAAATACCGTGGCCGCATGACCGGCTCAGAATGGCGCGGCATCAAACCCTACATCGCGCGCGATGTGTCTATGTTCCAAGCTAATGATATTTGGGTGGCTGACGGTCACAGCTTCAAGGCCAAGGTGCAGCACCCGATCCACAGCCAACCTTTCACACCTGAGATTACCGTTGTCCTTGATTGGGTTTCGCGGCGCATCGTCGGCTGGTCTGTTGATCTGGCTGAATCCACCATCGCTGTATCCGCCGCATTTCGCCACGGTCAGCAGCAAACTGGCGCAAGGCCTCTCATCTACTACTCGGACAACGGCTCGGGTCACACCAGCAAGATGATCGATTGTCCGATCCACGGCACGCTGGCACGGCAAGGCATCGCACACGAAACAGGCATCCCCGGCAACCCGCAAGGGCGCGGCATCATCGAGCGGCTTTGGCAGGTGACCACCATTCCTCTGGCGCGAACCTATCCAACCTGCACCTGGAATGGCTCGGATAAGGAAACGGTACGCAAGATGCTGGTGGCCATGAACAAGAAGGACGGCTCCGGGCGGGACATCCTGCCAACCTTCAAGCAACTGCTGGACGATTGCGAGCGCGTGCTGGGCTGGGAGGGCGAATACAACCGACTGCACGCCCACCGCGAGCTGGATGATCGCACACCGATGGCTGAATACATCCGCAAACTCGACCCCGACACGATTGGCTGTGGCCCATCCGATGATGAACTGGCAGTGCTGTGGATGCCTGAGGTGAGGCGCATACCGCAGCGCGGTGTGATCTCGTTATTCAGCAACGAATACGCCAACAAACTACTGGTGGAGCTGCTCGCGGAGGGTGAAGAGGTGCGGGTGCGCTACGACCTGCACAACGCTGACCACGTGTGGGTGCTGCGCATGGACGGAACCTTTGTTTGTACCGCCGACTGGGACGCCCACAAGCGCGCCGCCTTCCCCGTTCCCCGTGTGGAACAACTCAGGCAAGTACGTGCCGACGGCAAGATCAAGCGCGGCGAGAAGATCATCGCAGAGGCCAATGCCGAGTTGGGCAACGTGCTGGAAGGCGAATCAACCACCGTTAAAACCATCGTGGACTTTATCGATATTAACCCCGCAACAGCGCCGGTGCGCGAGTTGACCGCCGCCGATTTTATTCAGGCCAAAACAGAAGAGAAGGAAAGCAGCTACAGCGACACCGTGATGTGGCTGTACGGCGACAAGCAAAAGGAAGTTGAAGGAGAGGTGGCCGCCCGGTAGTTCGAGCTACCTGACGGCCTTTTTGTAGCACTACAGCAAGGAGAAGTATAAATGAAACAACATTTCGTGGAAACAAGTAATCACCGGCGCTTCATGGCGGGCGTGTCCGCAGTGGAAAATCGCGGTAGCCCGGAAGCGTGTATCCAGTTGCTCACCGGCTCACCGGGCACAGGCAAAAGCGTCACCGTGGACAACTGGGGAGCCAAGCGCGACGCCATTTATCTGGAAGCGATCCCAGGTATGAGCCTGACCTTCATCCGCGACTATCTCGCCAACCAGACCAACGTGTATGCGCGCGGGAAATTCGCGCAGTACCAGGGCATGGTCGATCACTTCCGTCGTTCGCGCCAGCCGATCATCCTGGACGAAGCGCAGCACGGCCTGCCCAACAAGGCCGAGTGCATCGAATACCTGCGCCGCATCGCCGAGCAGGCCAACATCCAACTGGTGCTGGTGTGCCACACCTCCGAAAAACACCGCTTCAGCGAAGACCGGCTGGCGCACATCGCCACGCGGGTATCGGACGTGACCGAACTTAAACCGGCCAGCGTCGAAGACTGCGGCATCTACCTTGATGCGTTGTGCGAAGTGCGCGTGGATGCGGGGATCGTGCAGCAAGTGTTCGAACAATCGCGCGGTCGCTACCGCCTGATGTCCAACGCCGGACGCACGCTGGAAGCCATCGGCAACAAGATGAATAAGCCGGAGCTAGTCGCCACGGACATCAAGGGAATCAGGCTGTGCGAAGACGCCATGAAGGCGTTGAAGAAGGGGGGTTGATGATGAACCCACTTGGCGATCACAAGGAAATGGATGGCATGTCGGCAGAGGAACAGGCTTGCAAGGCAATCAATCATGTCCTGTGCAGGGTTCGCGACGATTCGCGGATCGGGTATTACATGGGGGTGTGCAGCGAGTCGTTTGATCTACTCACCGAAGCGTTTGCTACCTTGAAACAACTGCCGGTTGACCAGGTGCGCAAGAGTTATGCGCCACGCAATGCACGCAACCCGGCAAAAGATGATGAGGGGGAAGAGTAATGTCCCGCAAAGGCCAAATCTCCCCCCGCACCGTCACGCTCGGCCTGCGTCAGCGCGCATGGTGGGTGATGCGCCGCCGCATCTGCTTCACGCTGCCGGAGCTGCTGTCGACGCTGGCCGACGGCACCGAGCGCGATGCGGCCAGCAACCTCGGCAAATACCTTCGCGCGCTGGACAAGGCCGGAATCATCAAGCGCGAAGCCGAGCGGCAAGCGGGTACCGCACTCACCAGCCCAGGCAGTTTGCGCTACCGGCTCATCATCGACGCCGGGCGCAAAGCCCCGGTGTGGCGTGCCAAGAGCGAAACCGTGTACGACCCGAACAGCGACATCGTGTATGACATATCGGAGGCGCGCGATGAATGATCCGCACACCCTCGGTTTGGCGCAGGCAGCCGTCGCCGCCAGCAGCATGACAGCGGTGGCCGAGCAGTTGCTACGCAACAACGGTCGCCCTTACTCGCGTACTGCGATATCGCTGTACCTGTCCGGCAAATACGGGGCTGGCGTGGAAAAGCTCGAAGCCGCCATTCTCGCGCGCTACGACATCCATGCCTGCGCGCACACCGGAGAGCAGATCAGCGGCCCGGAGTGCCAGCGCCGCGCTACCGCACCGCGCCCGTTCGGCGGACGCGCAAAAGAAGCGCACTGGTTGGCCTGCCAGCTGTGCCAATACAACAGACAAGCAGTTAAACCATGACCGACCACTATCCGCGCATCCGTGCGCGACACATGAGAGTTGTTAATGCCCGCGCGATCCTGATCTGGCTGTTCTATTTGGTCGCGTTTCTGGCTGTGCTGGCTATGGCGGTGGACGGCTGGCGTAAGTATGCCGAGCTGGTCGAAGAACACGCAGCGATGGTGAAGTGCATCAACGGACAGGACATTGGTGTCGACAACGCCGTGATGCGCTGCACGATGCGTAAAGAAAAACCGCTGCTGCTGACCGGGGAGGTGAAATCATGAACTGGGAACTGGTTGAAGCAGCGACGAATCAGCGCGGCGCCGCGCTGCCGTTTTCCGAACAACGCAGAAAGATCAGAGACAAGGCTGACGGATGTGTGAAGTGGTTAAAGGCTCAAGGGTTCAGCGTGCAGCGCGTTGAGCCGGGGCCGGTCTGCCCGCGCATCGTCATCCACGCCAGCCCGTTGTGCGGCCAGCTAGAAGGCGCGATCGGCGGCTACGAGCGCGGCCCGCACGGCGAACGCCGCTACAGCTTCGTCTTCCGTTTCGGCTGCGAAGTGCGCTGGCACGACCCTTCGACAAGCTCAGGGCGAACGGGGTTGGGTGCAGTAATGGCCACGGTGAGTATGCTGTCGGCGCGCATCGCCAGAAAGATCGGAGGTGCGGCATGAACACCACAGCCATCACCGTGATGCCCACTTTGTTCGAGCCGGAAAAACTCAGCAAAAAAGAGTTGATCGAGAAGTGCAAAGAACAACATCAAACCATGATTTTGCAAGATAAAGCGATACAGAGCGCAGTCAGCAAGCTGGCCGATACGTGCCGCAACGCGTTCGACCTGGCCGCGCAACTGCATGCCCTGGTGGATGCCTACGATGAAAACGATCAGGCAGCGATCACCGTGCAGCTCAAGGCCATGTCAGACCGGCGCAAGTCATACATAAAACCGGGGGTGCACTGATGGCTGCCAAATCATTCACCGTGACGCACGGCAGCATCCGCCTCAAGGTCAAGCTGTTGCCCACCGTTGCAGACGTGCATCGCGAGCATCAGGCCGTTGCGCGCCGCTGCCGTGACGGCAAAACCGTCTGCGCTTTTTTTCTGCCCGCGCAGCGTGCAGCGCGCCACGTCGGCACAGTGGTTCTGCCGCTACAGGGGAAGCTGCGCGAATACGTCCCGCACGAAGTCGCGCACGCCGTCATCCACGCGCTGAATGGCGTACTCAGCCAGGACGATGAAGCATGCTGCACGGCGGTTGGCCGCATCAGCGCGCGCATCTTCAGGCGCATCGAACAGATCGGGGGTGTGGCATGAACCCGATCCGCTCGAAAAAATTCCGCTGCACCGACTGCGGCGAACTGCACACCTGGGAAGATGATGCGAAAGCTTGCTGCGCGCCGGAGGTTACGGAAGTGCCAACGTGGAAATGCGCAGAGTGTGGCGATGAAACCGACGATGAAGACATGGCGCGCTATTGCTGCCTGGATGAAGACGTCGTATTGCCACCCACACCAGCCGAGCTTGAGGCTGCTGGCCAGCAAAGGTTGCCACTATGTGAAGCTTATAGCGGGGTGCCAGTATGAGCCGCCTCATACAACCGGAGCACTACAACCAGCTAATGCTGCTGCGTAACAACATGGCCGCACAGGTGCTGGCCAACGACGTGGAAGCCACACAGCGCAGCATGGGCTTGGTGCAAGGCTTCCTGCTCGGCTTGTACAGCGCAAACGAGATCGACTTCGGCGACGTGCAATCGCTGGAAGATGAAGCGATGCAAGGCATCACGTTCCTGATGAATGTGCGAAAGATCGCGAGAAGCGTCGGGGCGGCATCATGACCAAGAGCCGGGGAATCAACAAGCCGCGCGCAATCTGGACGGCGGAGCAAATCGAGCAGGTGCGCCTGCGCTACCCGCACGAAAAGACCGAGAAGATCGCGACCGATATCGGCATGTCGCTCCAGCGGGTTTACCGCAAGGCTCACTTGTTGGGTCTGGAGAAGACGCCGGAATACCTCACCAGCCCGGATGCGTGCCGATTGCGCCGTGAAGATAATCCAGGGATAGCGTATCGATATCCGAAAGGCCACGTCCCGTTCAACAAGGGCGTGAAAGGCGTTTGCTACGAAGGCTGCAAGCCGACTCAATTCAAGCCAGGCCAGAAGTCGTTTAACTGGATGTCGCTCGGCAGCGAGCGCTACAGCAAGGAAGGGTAACCTGCCATGAACGACGTAACCGCACTCAGAAAACACCTGTTTGACGCCATCGAGGGCGTCAAAAATAAAACCATGAGTATCGAGCAAGCCAAGGCCATCGCCGCCATCAGCCAGACCGTTATCAACTCCGCCAAGGTCGAGGTGGATTACGCCAAGGCCACAAGCGGCAAAGCCACTAGCGGATTTCTGCCGGAAAAACCTGCGGTGCCCGGCTTGACCGTTCACAGGATGCGCGGCTGATGAAACTCGCCTGCCCGGCCTGCGGTTCACTGTCCAGCCTCGATGCGCTGCTCGGCAACGAGGGCGCGCGCGAGGCGGTGATGGCCGCGCTGGCCATGCCTGCGCCGCTGGGCAAGCTGATGGTGCAGTACCTCGCCCTGTTCCGTCCGGCGCAGCGCCAGCTTTCCTTCGACCGCGTGGCCAACCTGCTCAACGAGCTGCTGCCGCTGATCGCCGCCGCCCGCATCGAGCGCGACGGCCGCACCTGGATCGCGCCGCAGGACTACTGGAAACAGGCCATCGAAGAAATGCTGAACAAGCGCGACAAGCTCGCCCTGCCGTTAAAAAACCACGGCTACCTGCTGACCATTATCGAAAGCTACGGCAACAAGGCCGAGGCGCGCAAAGAGCAGCAGCACGAAGACCCGCTGGCTGGCAGGACGCCGGTGGGCGGGACATCTTTGCCTGATCGACATATCGGCCAAACCTGTCGAGAAAACCCGGTTTCATCGACACAAAAACCACGCACTCCGATGCCTCAATCCGTTAAAAAAATACTACGCAATACCAATACCAGTGGCAGTTAATTCACATAACCAAAAGGAGAAACCATGAGCACAGCAACCGCAGCAAATAAACTCGCAATGCCTGAACTTAGCGAAGGCGAAGTCTACGCAGGCGCGATCATCAATCCGGATTGCACAGGCCATCACGTCATTTTGCTGCCGGGCGACAACGATGATGCCACCTGGGATGAACAGATGGAATGGGCCAAGTCCATCGGCGGAGACCTGCCGGATCGCGTCGAGCAAGCCATGCTCTACAAGAACCTGCCAGAGCAATTCAAGAAGGATTGGTACTGGTCGAATACACAGCGCGGTTCCGGTTCCGCCTGGATTCAGCTTTTCAGCTATGGTTACCAGAATTGGAGCGTCACCAGCTACAAGTGCCGCGCTGTGGCCGTCCGCAGAGTAGCCATTTAATCATTCAGTCATTTATCAATTAGGAGATTGTTAATGAAAAACGCCAAACAAGAATTCCTCGCCTCGATCCTCAAAGAGGGAGAGCAATACGCCGGGATCATCCTCGGCAAAGACGGCCAGCCAGATCATCACCTGATCCTGTTGCCAGGCGAAGCCGAGAGCGTGAATTGGGAAGGTGCCAAGAAATTCGCATCTGAGGCTGGCGGAGAGCTGCCTACACGCCGCGAGCAGTCGCTTCTCTATGCCAACCTCAAGGAAGAATTCAAACCAGCCTGGTACTGGTCTGGTGAGCAGCGCGGTTCCGGTTCCGCCTGGGGTCAGTATTTCGACGGTGGGAACCAGAGTTGGAGCAGCACCAACGACAAGTGCCGCGCTGTGGCCGTCCGCAGAGTAGTCATTTAACAATTCAGTAATTCATTTATTCAGCATGGCTCTCCATACCGAACTGCCCATATACAAAGTGGCCTACGACCTGCTCGATGCCATTACCGACCTTGCCAAGAACATGCCGCGCGATTTCAAGCAAAGCATCGGTGGCAAGCTGCGGGATGAAGGCGTAGAGATCGTGACGCTGATCTTCCGTGCCAACTGTGCACGGGAGAAAGCGCCCCATCTCGAAAAGCTGATCGAGCGGTTGCAGGTTTCCGAGCTGCTGTTGCGCCTCTCGCGCGACAAGCGGCTCATCTCGACCGGCCAATATGCCAAGGCCATCGAGCTGACCAACAAGGTCGGCAAGCAGGCGGGTGGATGGCGTCGTTCCGCAATGTCGCCCGCTTCATCAGGGCCAAGGCCATGATGACTGTGCGAAAAGTTGATCTGGTCGTGCCGCTGGCCCTTGAGGTCACCGCCATGCGCACCACAGAAACCGCCGGGCTAGTTGCCCGTGACAGGTCTGGCGCAGTTTCCATGCTGATCGGCTCAAGCCTTCGGCGTGGCGACGTAGATAGCACGATTAAACACAGCGCGGTTCCGGTTCCGCCTGGAATCAGAATTTCAACAATGGAAACCAGAATTGGAACAACACCAACAACAAGTGCCGCGCTGTGGCCGTCCGCAGCTCAACCCATGCGCCACCATGCTGATTTTTCTTTCGAGGAACTGGTAAACGCCTATTTCGCTTGCCGCCGCGCCAAGCGTAACAGCGCCAGCGCCTTGGCGTTTGAACTCAACCTTGAGCGTAACCTGTGCCGCCTGTACGACGATCTGGTCGATGACAGCTATCGCCCAGGGCGTTCTATCTGCTTTGTCATCACCCGGCCCAAGCCACGCGAGGTGTGGGCCGCAGACTTCCGCGACCGCATCGTGCACCACCTGCTCTACAACCGAATCGCACCACGCTTCTACGCCGGATTCATCGCCGACAGCTGCGCCTGCATCCCAGGGCGCGGCACGCTCTACGGTGCCCGGCGCCTGGAAACGAAAATCCGCAGCATCACGCAGAACTGGAGCAAGCCCGCGCATTACCTCAAACTCGACCTGGCTAACTTCTTCGTCAGCATCGACAAACGCATCGTGCGCGAGCTGCTGGCCAAGCGCGTCACCGAGCCGTGGTGGATGCATCTGGCCGAGCAGGTGTTGTTCCACGATCCGCGCGAGGATTACGAGCTGCGCGGCCATCCTGAACTGCTACAGCGCGTGCCGAAGCATAAGCGCCTGACCAGCCAGCCCGCGCACCTCGGCCTGCCGATCGGCAACCTGTCTTCGCAGTTTTTTGCAAACGTGCTGCTTGACGCGCTAGATCAGCACATCAAGCACGATCTGCGTTGCAAGCACTACGTCCGTTATGTCGACGATATGGTGCTGTTACACCAATCACCGCAGTGGCTCAACGAAGCCCGCGCCGACATCGAGGCGTGGCTGCCGCAGCACCTCGGTCTGCACCTAAATCCTTCCAAGACCATCCTGCAGCCCGTGGATCGCGGTGCGGACTTCGTCGGCCAAGTCGTTAAACCTTGGCGCAGATATACCCGCCGCCGCACCTTTAACGATGCGCTGAACCGTACAGGACAGATTCCAGCCAGCGAGCTTTTCGAGACCGCCAACAGCTATTTCGGCTTGCTGCGCCAAGCGCCGCACAGCCACCTCGACCGGGCAAGCCTGGCAAACGTGCTGCTCCGACGCGGGCATTGCATCAACAAGGATTTAACAAAAACCTACAGGAGGCAACCATGAACGACCACAAAGCTCTAGTGCTATCCGTGCTCTCGCGCCACATCGGTCGCGGCAACGGCATCGGCGGGAAGCAGCTCGCGCTCGATGCGGGAGTCGAAGAACGGCGGGTGCGCAAGCTGGTCAGCGAACTGCGCAGGGACGGGCATGCCGTCTGCGCGCACCCGAAAACTGGCTACTTCATCGCCGAGACGGCGGACGAACTAGATACCACCTGCGAATTCCTGACCAGCCGCTCCATGCACGGGCTGGTCGATGCGTCGTACCTGAAAAAAATCCCGCTGCCCGACTTACTCGGCCAGCTTCACTTACCCACTTAACAAACTGAAAGGAAATATCGTGGCAAAATCAGCAACCCGCATCAAAGCCAAGGCACAGGTCTACGTGCCGCAAAGCAAGGACGAAGTGGCGGCCTACATCCGCAACATCGGCGACACGCAGCGCAACATGCTGCGCGAACAGGCCGAGATGAACGA
>CAZMWC010000038.1:0-12224 GCA_964569805.1 uncultured Gallionella sp. | reverse complement strand
TGAAGGACATCACGCTGAACCTGCCGGTCGGCCTGCTGGTGTGCGTGACCGGCGTATCCGGTTCCGGCAAGTCCACGCTGATCAACGACACGCTGTATCCCGCCGTCGCGCAGCATCTGTACGGCAGCAACACCGAACCCGCGCCTCATGCCGAAATCAGCGGGCTGGAATTTTTCGACAAGGTGATCAACGTCGATCAGTCGCCGATCGGGCGCACGCCGCGCTCCAATCCCGCCACCTATACCGGCCTGTTCACGCCGATCCGCGAGCTGTTCGCCGGCGTGCCGTCGGCGCGCGAACGCGGCTACGGGCCGGGACGCTTCTCGTTCAACGTCAAGGGCGGGCGCTGCGAATCCTGCCAGGGCGACGGCATGATCAAGGTGGAGATGCATTTTCTGCCGGATGTGTACGTGCCGTGCGACGTGTGCCACAGCCAACGCTATAACCGCGAGACGCTGGAGATTCAGTACAAGGGTAAAAACATCCACCAAATCTTGCAAATGACGGTGGAGCAGGCGCACGAATTTTTCAAACCTGTACCGGCCATCGCGCGCAAGCTGCAGACACTGCTCGATGTGGGTTTGGGCTACATCACGCTGGGGCAATCCGCCACCACATTGTCCGGCGGCGAGGCGCAGCGCGTCAAACTGTCTCTCGAATTATCCAAACGCGATACCGGGCGCACGCTGTATATCCTCGACGAACCCACCACCGGCCTGCATTTCCACGACATTGCTCTGCTGCTGAAAGTGATTCACAAACTGCGCGATCAGGGCAATACCGTGGTGGTGATCGAGCATAATCTCGATGTCATCAAGACCGCCGATTGGGTGATCGACCTCGGCCCCGAAGGTGGCGACGGCGGCGGTCGCATCATCGCCGAAGGTTCGCCAAAGGACATCGCGAAAAACAAAAACAGCGTGACCGGCAAGTATTTGAAACCGGCGCTGAGAAAGTAATTGGGATTCCCCGATGTTGAAAATATCCAACCACATTGACATTCCCGATAACGAGATCGAATTACACGCCATTCGCGCGCAGGGTGCGGGCGGGCAAAATGTCAACAAGGTCTCGACCGCGATCCACCTGCGCTTCGACATCAATGCGTCGTCGCTGCCGGATGACTACAAAGAAAAACTCAACCAGTTAACCGACCGACGCATCTCCGGTGACGGGGTGATTATCATCAAGGCACAGCGTTATCGTAGCCAGGAAAAGAACCGGGAGGATGCACTTGCGCGACTTCAGGCGCTGATTCAAAGCGCGGGTATTTCGCCCAAGAAACGGATGCCGACGAAGCCAACGAAAAGCTCAAAGAAGAAACGCTTGGAGAGTAAAACAAAGCGCGGGGAGCTAAAAACGTTGCGCGGGCCGATAGCCGAATAAGCCCTGTAGGATGCGGTGAGGTACGAACCGCATCCATCGCGAACGATGCGGTTTCTTCGTCACCGCATCCTACAAGCCACCCATGTGTTAATGCCTGAAAGCCACCATCGGCTTGCGCGTTGCTACGCAACCGTCGCACCAACCGTCCGCCCTTAAAATACAACCACTCATCCTCCTGATCAAACCATTCAATGTCCGACCACGTATCCGACGCATGGGCTTGGATGGCGCTTGGATTATTGATAATGTGAGCACATGGAAACCGGCATGAACAGGAGAAAAAAATGAGATACCTCAATGGAAAGCTGCTCCCCAAACAAGATTCCACGCTCTATTTGAGCGCGTACTCACAGGAGCCAAAATTGACTTGGAAGGAATACATCCCGCTTGTCATTCTGGGTGTGCTGTTGCTGGGGTTGTTGTTGCAAGCCCTCTTCGGGTAATGGGGCGCACACGAGCACAAAACCGTCGGGCATAAAAAAACCCACTAACCTGTTGATTAGTGGGCTTTATGATGGTGCCGCTTGACGGACTCGAACTGTCGACCTACCGCTTACAAGGCGGTTGCTCTACCAACTGAGCTAAAGCGGCATTACCAGGGTGTTGAAAAACTACTGCGAGGCGATGATGCTGCGTTGGGAACTGTCAAAAAATGCTCATTTACCCTCTGTAAACTCCGCTTTTTTGCCAGTTCCCGCCTTGCCTGATCGCCTCTCGCTACGTTTTTCAACACCCTGTTACAGCTAAACGGGATTGCGAGAGGGCAACTGTAAACGTGTTGTTCGTGGCAAATTCAAACTGATAACTAACAACCGTGCCCCTCGCGAAGCCGCGCATTGTAGCACTGCGCGAAACAGCACGGCAACCTCAAACACAATTTCCGTCAGCTTTCTTGAATCACTTCGAAGTCATGCGTTACGGCGGCAGTCGCGCCAAGCATGATGGATGCCGAGCAGTATTTTTCAGCCGATAGCTTGATGGCCTTTTCAACGGCTTCGGGTTTGATGTTTTTACCTTTTACGACAAAGTGCATGTGTATTTTGGTAAAAACTTTCGGGTCTGTTTCGGCACGCTCGGCATCCAACTCCACATAGCAATCGGAAACAGCCTGGCGGCTTTTTTTCAGAATAGCGATCACGTCGAAACTGGTGCATCCGCCGGTACCAAGCAGCAGCATTTCCATCGGGCGCGGCCCGAGATTGCGACCGCCTGCGTCGGGTGATCCATCCATCAGAACAGCGTGGCTGCTTTCGGTTTCACCTAAAAAAGAAACTTGTTCGACCCATTTGACACGAACTTTCATAATTACTCCCCTGTTCCCTATTCAAATATTAGAGATTGCTAATCTCACACGATACCAAAGCGACCCGATAACCTCATGAACGAAAATTTGGCTGCCAGACAGTGATCCGACAGGCATGAAGGTAAATATATTGGCTTGGTAGCGCGTGGTGAAGGCGGTAGGCGCTTCGACCACCTCGAATCCGACACGGCGAAATACTTCTGCGGAACGCGGCATGTGCCAGGCATGGGTAATGAGATAGATTTTTTTGATGCCGGATTTTTGTAATACCTGGAACGAATACCGTGCATTTTCAAACGTATTGTCGGAGGCATCTTCGGTCCAGCGCACCGGCACGCGGAAATCCTGCTCCAGTGAAAAGCGCATCTGCTGCGCTTCCGAAACGCTGTTGCCAAGCGGTTTACCGCCGGTCACCAGAATCGGCTTGCCGGTTTCGCGGTGCAGCTTTGCGCCATAGCGCAGACGCACCAGAGCCGGTTCGCTGATGGTGTTCTGCCCCGCGTATTCGGGCGCATGAAAGTATGTTCCGCCGCCGAGGATCACGATCGCATCTGCCTGCGGACTGGCCTTGTCCAGCGCCGCAGTACGCGATTCCAGCAAGTGCAGCGCAGCATCGGCAAAATAAGGTGTGGAGGCGATCCACAGCAAACCGAGCGCGGCAAGTATCAGCGGTTTGGCAAATTTGCGGCGACGATAAAGCAAGAAAACACCCAGCGCGAGCAGCAGCAACAAGCTGAACGGAGGCAGCAAAAAAGCGGCAATAAAATTGGTAAGGAGCCAGGACATACGAATTATAGGTAGCAGTGAAACAAGCGCATCTTATTCTATTTTTGAAAAAGCAATGGCACAGGGCATATTCCACGAATTGGCTCAAGGAAAAACCACCGGGAGTATGAGCGTATCAAGAAATACAAATTACAGGGGCAAGGTCAGTTGCAGCGCCAAGCGGATTGTCGGTGTTCTTAGCGTTCATCATGCACCCCTCGCTTGATTGTCCGGGAAAAGCAATTTTCGCCACGCGCGTTATTTCACATTTGCGACCATAATATCTGACAATATCTCCCCAGCCGCCCGAGGTAGTCAAGAAAATCCATGCGCTCTTCCCTTGCCAAAAACGTCACTCCCCGCGAAGCATGGGCTTGGGCCATGTACGACTTCGCCAACTCCGGCTACACCACGGTGGTCATCACCGCGATTTTCAATGCCTATTTCGTTGCCGTGGTGGCAGGCGGGCAGCCATGGGCGACGTTCGCATGGACGGCGGCGCTGGCGGTCTCCTACGCCGCGATCATGATCACCGCGCCGCTCATAGGTGCCTATGCCGATGCCTGGGCCGCCAAGAAAAAACTGCTGGCGCTGACCACCCTCGGCTGCGTGCTATTCACCGCGCTGCTGGCGTTCAGCGGGCCGGGCAGCCTGTGGCTCACCATTTTGCTGCTCGTGCTGTCCAATTTTTTTTATGGCAGCGGCGAGAATCTGATCGCGGCCTTCCTGCCGGAGCTGGCGCGCGGCAATGCGATCGGCAAGGTGTCGGGATGGGGCTGGAGCCTGGGTTTCGTCGGCGGGCTGGTCAGCCTCGGCGCGTGCCTCGCCTATGTGACCTGGGCACAGGCGCAGGGACAGCAGGCGGCGGACTTCGTGCCGGTGACCATGCTGATCACCGCCGCGCTGTTCGCGCTGTCCAGCCTGCCCACCTTTCTGTTCCTGAAGGAGCGCGCCGTGCCGCAGCCGCATCTGCAAGGCGTGAATCTGCTGCAGGAATCGTTCGCGCGGCTCAAACAAACGCTCGCGCACACCGGGGATTACCGCGACCTGCGGCGCTTTTTGATCTGCACCGTGTTCTATCAGGCGGGCATCCAGGCCGTGATCACGCTCGCCGCGATTTACGCGCAGCAGGCGATGGGCTTCACCACGCAGCAGACCATCATGCTGATCTTCGCGGTCAACATCACCGCCGCTGCCGGCGCCTTCCTGTTCGGCCACGTGCAAGACCGCATCGGCCACATCCCGGCCATCGCGCTGACGCTGCTCGGCTGGATCGCGACGATCCTGCTCGCCTGGGCCGCGCAAGGGCCGGGCTTGTTCTGGGCCGCGGCCAACCTTGCCGGCATCTGCATGGGCGCCAGCCAGTCAGCCGGGCGCGCGCTGGTGGGCTGGCTGAGTCCGGCCGCGCGCCGCGCCGAATTTTTCGGACTGTGGGGACTGGCGGTGAAACTCTCGGCGATACTGGGGCCGCTGACTTACGGGCTGGTGAGCTGGGTGTCGCGGGGCGACCATCGTCTCGCTCTGCTGATCACCGGCAGCTATTTTGTGGCGGGGCTGGCGATACTGGTCGGCGTGAACGCCAGGCGGGGGAGACGGGCAGCATTGCGGGCGGATGGCTGAACCTAAGCCGGGTGAGCCGGAACCGATTAAGTTGTTTTTCGTAGGGTGGGCACGCAGTTGTGCCCACGCGGATTTCGTCCGCGTGGGCAGACGATAATACCGTCTGCCCACCCTACAAAACCCATTGATGATGAATGTTGTATTTACACAAGATGTTGCGTTGCTCTTGTAGGTGCGAATTCATTCGCACATAGCCTCCTGTTCGTGCGAATGAATTCGCACCTACATACCCCTCGACTGCATTTTTCAGGCTAAATCAAACGCGCCGCCGCAGGCGCAGCATCCGCACCACCTGATACACCGCGGTTGCCGCCAGCAGATGTTTCAGCGTGTGGCCGCCGACGATTTCCCCGAGTGCGAAGATGCGCCGGTCGAGCAACTCGGCCGCCAGCGCCGCGCCGTACAACATGACGGCGCGATACAAGTCCGCGCTGCGGCTGTAGCGCGGAGGGACGAGCCACATCAGCAGCAGAATGGCGAGCAGCGCATCGAGCTGGAACGCGAAATATGGCAGCACGTTGCCGGTGCCCGTCTCCTCGCTGCGCAGCCAGTACCACACCGTGCCCGCGCCCAGCATCGCCAGCGGAGGCATCAGCAGCAGCCCGGCCCGGACGCTGTAACGCTCCGCGATCACGGCGGACAGCAGCGCGGCAAAACCCAGGTTGATAGGCATCCTGTCCCAGAATAGCCGCGCGTTGTCCGGCGCAAGGTGGTACCAGCCCGAACCGAAGGCAGTTGCGGCCAGCGCCAGAAAAAACAGCGCGTAAGGCAGGCGTTCCGCCCTGCCGGCAAATGAGGCGGAACGCAGCGCGGCAGCCAGCCCCGCCACGGCGACCGCGAGGAATGCCAGGTTGGAAACCACGTCGAGGAAATTCGGCACGCCGAGCCAGGCGCGCGCATCGGCAAAACGATGGTAGTCCTGCGGCTGCGGGAAAGGCGGCAGGAGCGCCACCGCGAAAGCGATGGCGAGCGCTGATGCCACCGGCAACCCCGCGCGCGATCCCCGGCTGAGTTTCATCGTTTCTCTCCCGCTTCGATGTGCAGGCAATCACCCAAGATGGTCGATGAACCGCTTCAGCGAAACCTTGAGCGCCGCGAAATTCGGGTTGTACATCAGGCGCCGCAGGATGCCGGCCTTGAGGTTGGTTTCGCTGATCTCGCCCTGCAGCGCCCCTCCGGATACGTTCTTGCAGGCATCATATTTTTCCAGGTCATCCTTGTAATAATGCTGGCAATTGACATACTCGCCCGCCGCGCCGTAATGCGGGTCGTCGGGAGGCAGCACGATGGCGGTGTGCGCGGAACTGATGATCCTCTGCTGCGGCACCACGCTGTTCACCAGTTCCAGTCTTTCGGGAGCGAAGCCCGCCGGCGGGTCGTCCGGCATCGTGGTGTACAGCACCAGCCTGCTGCAGGGATGGCGCGCGCGCGCCATGAATCCCAGGGTGGCCGAGGTGTGGACGGTCACGTCGTCCGCGCTGGCAGCGGCGAACACCGGAATATCCAGGTCACGGTGTTGCAATCTCGCGCCGAGCGCCTTGCTCAGCGCATACATCTGGGCGACGCTGTTCTTGGAAAGGGACTCGTACTTGTAGATGTCGGCATCGGGCCTGATGTACGCCCATTTCGCCGACGGTATCAGCCAACTGTACCAGCGGTGCCAATGGGCATACTTCGCCCGGACAGGAAGCTCCAGCGCGGGCGAGAACAGCAGCAGGCCGCGTACCCGCGCGTCGTCCAGGCTGTGCAGGATGTTCAGCGCGGCGCCCGCCGAGAAGCCCGCCAGATAGACCTCATCAACCTCAGCAGCGAGGCTATCCACGCCGTAGGCCACCGCCCTCGCCCACTCCTGCCAGGCGATGGCGCGCAGGTCACCCGGCTGCGTGCCGTGCCCCGGCAGCAGAATCGCCATGACGCGGAAGCCGTTGTCGGCGAAAAACGCGCCCAGATGCCGCATGAAATAAGGTGAATCGGTCAGGCCGTGAACCAGCAGCACGCCGCGGCGGAAGGGTTTATTTGTGCCGGGCTGGAAAGCGGATGGCATCAGCGCGAACGGCGCGTTGCCTGCCACCCGCCGCTCCGCCTCGCTGCTGCCCAGCCTCGCATGTGCCAGCGCGAGCATCTCGCGGCTGCGCGCCACATAATCCGCGAACGGCAGGCCCTCGCCCTCGAAGCGGCTGTTCAGCCCGGATGGATGATGGCGCGCTTCAAGCTGTGGTTTCGGATTCATTTTTTGTGTTCATCCTAAAATCCTCAGTTGAGGGGTTGGTAGGTGCGAATTCATTCGCACGCTCAACAAGTTATGTGCGAATGAATTCGCACCTACAGAAGCGGCATAACCCGCTGAAATACCTGATAACTCTTCGCCAACAGAGGAATGTAGGTTCATTCCATTTCCCCCTTCACCTCCGGCTTTGCGAACGGTCATACACTCAAACGCAGCGCCAGTGCGGCCAGCGTAACCAGCAGCACCGGCAACGTCAGGATGACACCCACCTTAAAGTAATAACCCCAAGTAATGCGAATATCTTTGCGCGCCAGCACGTGCAACCAGAGCAACGTGGCGAGGCTGCCGATGGGCGTGATTTTCGGCCCCAGATCACAGCCGATGACATTGGCGTAGATCATTGCCTCGCGCACCGCGCCTTCGGCATGGCTGGCATCGATGGACAACGCGCCGATCAGCACCGTCGGCAAGTTATTCATGATCGCGGACAGGAACGCGGTGAGCAACCCGGTACCGATCGCCGCTCCCCACACGCCATAGCCGGCAAAATAATCCAGCACCTCGGCGAGATAAGCAGTCATCCCCTGATTGCGCAGGCCATATACCACCAGATACATGCCCAGCGAAAATAGCACGATCTGCCAGGGTGCTTCCCTGATTATCTTGCGGGTCGAGATCATATGCCCGCGCGCCGCCACACCCAGCAGCACAATTGCGCCAGCCGATGCCACGGCGCTGATCGGCACACCGACACGATCCAGTCCGAAAAAACCAACCAGCAGCAACGCCAGCACCCACCAACCCGCCTTGAACGTGGCGTGATCGAGTATCGCCTCGCGCGGATCTTTCAGTTGCGTAATGTCATAGATATTCGGAATGTCGCGGCGAAAAAACCACAGCAACATGGCCAGTGTGGCGGCGACGGCAACAATATTGACCGGCACCATGACGGCAGCGTACTCGGCAAAGCCGATATGGAAAAAATCAACCGATACGATGTTGACCAGATTGGAAACCACCAGCGGCAAGCTGGATGTGTCGGCGATGAATCCGGCCGCCATAACAAAGGCCAGCGTGGCCGCCGGCGAAAACCGCAATGCCAACAGCATGGCGATCACGATGGGCGTGAGTATCAGCGCCGCGCCATCATTGGCGAACAACGCTGCCACCGCCGCGCCCAGCAGCACCAGAAATGCAAACAACCTGCGCCCCTCGCCTCTCCCCCAGCGCGCCACATGCAGCGCCGCCCACTCGAAAAAACCGGCTTCGTCGAGCAACAAACTAATGATGATGATGGCAATAAAGGTGATGGTGGCATTCCAGACGATGCCCCATACCGTTTGAATATCGCCCGGCTGCACCACGCCGGCCAGCAGCGCCAGCCCCGCTCCCAGCAAGGCGCTCCAGCCGATACCCAAGCCTCTTGGCTGCCAGATGACCAGCACGAGTGTGGCGAGGAAAATCAGAAAAGCCGTCAGCATAAGGGAACCTCTATAAATTCAATCCCTGCTCATCGGATTAAAACCATCCGGGTTGTCGGCAAGGCACTTGAGCAGATCAAAGCGCGAGATCATGCCGACCAATTTTGCATCTTCAAGCACCGGCAGGGATTTGATGTTGTGATCCGCCAACAGGCGCGCAGCCACGATGATGTCGCTGTCTGGCGATACGGTAAAAACATCGTGCGTCATGACTTGTTCGGCAGTGCTGCCATCGGCCTTATCCTGCTCCGGTTTATGCCGGCGAAACACTGAGTAGTAAAAATTTTCCTTCCACACCGATTCGCGCGGCTCCAATCGTTCGTCGGCAGCGCGATGCACCAGATCACCCCCGGTGACAATGCCGAGCAAATGACCTTCAGCATCAATCACCGGAACGCCGTTGATTTTGTGTTCAATCAAAACATGCGCAATTTCTGCCACCGCCGTTTGCGGCGCGATATGCACGGGATTGCGGGTCATCAATTCTCTGACTTTCATTGAACCCTCCTGAATATTTAAAATGTAGGTCGGGTTAGCGCAGCGTAACCCGACACTCGTCGCGATTAATTCATGTCGGGTTACGCTGCGCTAACCCGACCTACGAGAAAACCATCGGCAATTGCAATTCATGCGTTGCCCAGTTTGCGCAAGCGTTCAACACCCACCGGCTCGTCATTCTGAATCGGCACAACGGCAACGCGCTTTGCATGCTGCCCGCGCACCGCTTCAAGCTGCGGCCACTCCTGCGCGGCGCGCTGCACCAGCAGCGGTGAAACAGGATGCGCGGCGGCAAGGCTTTGATTAACGATCCATGCCCACGGCTCGATCCCGGCGCGGCGCAGGTCTTCCTGCAAACCGGCCGCCTCCAGCACCGGCGTGGTTTCCGCCAGCGTGGCGATGATGATGCGCGTGTAATTCGCGTCCTGTATCTGCATCATCGGCGTGGTGAACTGCGTGCTGCCCTTCAGGTTGCGCGCGACTTCGCGGTGATACGCGCCGGTGGCATCCAGCAGCAACAGCGTGTGCCCGGTCGGCGCGGTATCCATCACCACGAAGCTGCGACCCGCCTCACGGATGGCGCGCGTGAACGCCTGGAACACCGCGATCTCTTCGGTGCAGGGCGAGCGCAAATCTTCTTCCAACAGGGCGCGCCCCTGCGCATCCAGATTCTTACCCTTGGTTTCCAGCACATGCTGACGGTAGCGTTCGGTCTCCGCGCGCGGATCGATGCGGCTCAATTTCAGATTCGGCAATTCACCCTGCAAGGTTTCTGCCAGATGCGCCGCCGGATCGGAAGTGGTGAGATGCACCGCATGACCGCGCGCTGCCAATTCAACGGCAATCGCCGCCGCCAGCGTGGTCTTGCCCACGCCGCCCTTGCCCATCAACATGATCAGGCCGTGACCTGCCGGTTCCAGTTCATCGATCAGCGTTGCGAGCCTAGGCAGGTCGGCAGCGTGACGCGCCGGTGCAGCCGCCGCGATAGTTGGCTGATCATCGAGCAATGCGCGCAACGCGGCAACCCCGACCAGATAGAACGGCAATAGTTGGCGCGTGTCGGCAGGCAGGTTGCGCAATGCATCGGGTAGCGTATTCATTGCATCCTGTTCGCGCCGGTAGATCGCCAGCGCCAATGCGTCATTGCGCGTCTCCTGCTCCGGCATGCAACCGTTGATCACCAGATGCTGGTGCGTCAGTCCGATAGTCGCGAGTTCCGCACTGGTGCGCGCCGCTTCCTGCAAGGTCGCGCGTTGCGCGCGCGCCACCAGCACCAGCCGCGTGCGTTGCTCATTCGCCAGCACCGCAACGGCATCGCTGTAGCGTTGCCGCTGTTTCTCCAGCCCGGCGAGCGGGCCGAGACAGGATGCGCCTTCCGGGTTGTTGTCCAGAAAGCCGCTCCACGCGCCCGGCAGTTGCAGCAGGCGGATAGTGTGGCCGGTGGGCGCGGTGTCGAACACCACGTGATCGAACGGTGCAAGCAACGCCTCATCGGTCAGCAATGCGGTGAACTCGTCGAACGCGGCAATCTCGGTGGTACACGCGCCGGAAAGCTGTTCCTCGATAGATTTCACCACCGCCTCCGGCAACACGCCGCGCATCGGCCCGACGATGCGCTCGCGGTAGGCCTGCGCCGCCGCCTGCGGATCAATTTCCAGTGCGGACAATCGCTCCACCGCAGCAATCGGCGTGATGTTATTGCCGATGGCGACACCGAATACCTGCCCGACATTGGAAGCCGGATCGGTGCTCACCAACAGCACGCGCTTGCCGTCATCCGCCAGTCGCACCGCCGTGGCGCAGGCCAGCGAAGTCTTGCCGACCCCGCCCTTGCCGGTGAAGAACAGGAATTGTGGAATGTCATTGAGCAATTTCATGTTCCGTTTTCCATGTGCAGTGTAGGAGCGCCGATGTCCTCGTCGGCATCAGGCTTCAACCAGCCGACGAGGACGTCGGCGCTCCCATTGCAGTTGCCAGGATGGCTCAACATTTACCGCCGGAACAACAACCAGTTGGCACATCATCCTTTGCAGCCACGCTCACACCGGCCATCCGCACCAACTCATCGCGACTCGGATAACGTCCCGTCAAAGCGATCTCACCATCCACCAACACCAGCGGCAAGCCTTCCTGCCCGGAGCGTTCGAGAAATGTTTTCACCACGGCGTTCTGTGCGAACTCCATCGGCTGCTGGGCGAGGTTGAACCTTGCGATGTCGCCGCCCGCGCGTTTCACGGCATCCACTGCCGCGCTGAAATCCACCAGCGCTTGGTCCACCTCCGTGCCGCATACACCACTGCTGCAACACAGCGCCGGACCGAAAATCTGTACCTTGCTCATCTCGTGTTCCTCTTCAACCAAAATATCCATCACGACGTAGGTCGGGTTAATCCTGTATGCGACCGATCTCGGCCAGTTTTTGCTTCAATACATCCTTGTCCATCGTCTCGAACGGCAACGCCATGAACGCCCGGATGCGCCGCGTCAACTGTTCGGCGGCCTTATTGAATGCCGCGCGCCGTGCAGTATCGCCTTCGACATACGCCGGATCAGGGATGCCCCAATGCGCGGTAGCCGGTTTGCCCGGCCAGAACGGGCAGGCTTCACCCGCCGCGTTGTCGCATACCGTGAAGATAAAATCGAACTCCGGCGCGCCGGATGCCGCGAACTCGTCCCAGCTCTTGCTGCGCAGGCCTTCGGTGCTGTAGCCGTTCTCCTTCAACCATTCCAGCGCACCCGGGTTGACCCGCCCTGCCGGCTTGCTGCCCGCGCTGTATGCCTTGAATCTGCCCTTGCCCAGCGTATTGAATAACACCTCGCCCAGTATGCTGCGCGCGGAATTTCCGGTGCATAGCACCAACACGTTATAAGTCTTGTCCGGCAAAATATCTCCTCTGCAAGTTCTTGTAGGAGCGGGCCATGCCCGCGATAGAACGTTTCGCGG
>CAZMWC010000037.1:0-12319 GCA_964569805.1 uncultured Gallionella sp. | reverse complement strand
GGGCGCACTTCGCCCGCCAGCCCGACTTCGCCGAATACCACCAGTTTCTCCGGCAAGGGTTTGTTGCGCAAGCTGGACACCATCGCCAGAATCACCGCGAGGTCGGCACCCGGCTCGGTGATCTTCACGCCGCCCACCGCGTTGATGAACACGTCTTGATCGTAGCAGGCGATGCCCGCGTGGCGGTGCAGCACCGCGAGCAGCATCGCGAGGCGGTTTTGCTCCAACCCCAGCGACAAGCGCCGCACGTTGGGCGAATGCGCTTCGTCGAGCAGCGCTTGTATCTCCACCAGCAGCGGGCGCGAGCCTTCCTGCGTCACCATCACGCACGAACCCGCGACCTGTTCGCCGTGCTGCGACAAAAACAATGCGGACGGATTGCTCACTTCGCGCAAGCCCTTTTCGGTCATGGCGAATACGCCGAGTTCGTTCACCGCGCCGAAGCGGTTTTTGAACGCGCGGATCAAACGGAAGCTGGAATGCGTGTCGCCCTCGAAGTACAGCACTGTGTCCACGATATGCTCCAGCACGCGCGGCCCGGCCAGCGCGCCTTCTTTGGTGACGTGGCCGACCAGAATGATGGTGATGTTCTGGCTCTTGGCGATGCGTGTGAGTTGCGCCGCGCACTCGCGCACTTGCGCCACCGAACCGGGCGCTGAGGTGAGCTGCTCGGAATACACAGTCTGGATAGAATCGATCACCACCACGTCCGGCTTTTCGTGCGCATTATTGGCAGCGATGGCGGCCTGGATTTTTTCCAACTGGATCTCCGGCAGCAGGCGCAGGCCGCGCGCATCCAGCGACAAACGCTTGGCGCGCAGCGCGATCTGTTGCGCCGATTCCTCGCCGCTGACATACAGGGTGTTTTGTTGTTTGGATAGATGCGCCAGCACTTGCAGCAGCAGCGTGGATTTGCCGATGCCCGGATCGCCGCCGATCAACACCACCGCGCCCTGCACCAGCCCGCCGCCCAACACACGGTCGAATTCCTCGATGCCGGTCGGTGTGCGCGGCACTTCCGCCGCCTCGACATCGCACAGCATCTGTACCTTGCCGCTCGCCGCCAGCGCGCTGAAACGGTTTTTAACGCCGGACGCGGCAACCTCGGCCACCGATTCAATCAGCGTGTTCCACTCCATGCAGTGCGGGCACTGTCCCTGCCACTTGGGCGTTTGGCCGCCGCATTCGGTGCAGGAATAAATTGTTTTTGCTTTTGCCATGTTTGCTTGATTTGCCTAAGGAAGCTCTGATTAAGTCCTCATTCGTCATTCCGGCGAAGGCCGGAATCCAGTGTTTTGCGAGCATCCGCTCCGCGGATTGCCTGCCTACCCCGCTTCAATGGACTGGACACCGGCCTTCGCCGGTGTGACGGACTTAATCAGACCTTCCCTAACTCTGATCCGCCCTTATAAACCTGATCTGCATTTTCGTTCCAGCTCGCCCGGTCTGGCTTTATTGCCTGGATGCAGACCAGTTATAGCCGCGCACTTTGCCTTGTTTATCAAACTTGATTTGTAGAGTTTTTACTTTGGTGGTGCTCATGTCAGCCATTGTGCCTTCGGCGAAGTAATAGACCCATTCGTCGAAGCGTTCGCCACTGGTGTCCAAGCTGGCTCCCGCACTCGTTGGTTCGCCTAGCCAGGAGCGAACCTGGCTTTGTGTGGTGACACCATGCTCGATCTTGGCTGCGAACATACCCACATCAAAATCCCGGCCCATTCTGATAGAGCTGCATGCGCTGAACAAAAAGATGAAAAGTAAAATTGCGGCGATACGCGAAATATTGGTCATGATGCCTCCTGTTAAAAATCCTCGTAAGGGAAACACTGGCCGTAGTCTAACAGCATCACACCTTGCGCCGATAGCGGCGGAGCCAGTTCGTTGTCGGATCAGGTGGCACCTGCGGGAATGCGTACGGTGTTCATGTTGTTTAGCTTATGCAGAAACTACAAAGCTAGACGCTGTTGCATTGTTATTGCGCGTTGAGTAGTATCGCCCCATTAGCTGGTAACCTGCTAAAAATCACTTTGGAAAAGTTCATGCTCCGCAAGTTTTTACTGTTACCGCTTCTTGTTGCCGCTATAGCAGGCTTGCCGGGTGTGGCGCTGGCGGCTCCGCCACCCGCCGTACAGGTGTCGCAGCAACCGGTGTTGCGCATTGAAACTGGCCAGCACCTTTCCTTGATTACCAAAATCAGCGCCGATGCCGACGGGCGTTATGTGTCCACCGCCTCGGAAGACAAAACCGTGCGCGTCTGGGATGCCCGGTCCGGTCGCCTGCTTCAAGTGCTGCGCCCGCCGATCGGCGACGACAGCTTGGGAGCCGTGTATGCCGTTGCGCTTTCGCCGGACGGGGCAACCGTGGCCGTGGGCGGCAATTCTGCGTTCGACGGCAAAGATCACGCCATTTATCTTTTTGAGCGAGCCACCGGGGCGCTGCGCAAAGGAGGTACGCTTTCCGGGCTGGAGGCGCCGATCCACCAGCTTGCCTGGTCGCCCGATGGGCAATTTCTCGCCATCGGTCTGCGTCAGGAGGGGCTGCGCGTTTTCCGTGGCAATCTCCAGTTCGTCGGTGCCGACCCGGAATATAACGACATCGTTTACGGGGCAGATTTCGCCCGCGATGGTCGTCTGGTGACGGCCAGCCTGGATGGGTCTTTGCGCCTTTACCGTATCGGCAAAAAGGGGCTGGAGCGCATTGCACGTGTCCGTGCGCCGGGCGGCAAACCTTATACGGTCGCTTTCTCGCCCGACGGTGCCTCGATTGCGGTCGGCTACCTGGATTCGGCCAAAATTGACCTGCTCGATGCAGGCACGCTGGAGACCAAATTTTCGACGGATTACCGGCGCGGCGGCAACCTCGGCCGCGTCGCCTGGTCGGCTGACGGGCGCACGTTATTTGCCGGCGGCACAACCAGCTCAAACGGGCGTTTTCCGGTGGTTGCCTTCGCCGATGGCGGGCGTGGCGAAGGTCGTGAGCTGCAATCGTTCGGCAATATCATCATGTCGCTGACACCGCTCGCCGACGGCGTTGCAGTTGCCAGTGCCGACCCGGCCTGGGCAGCTTTCGACGGGCGCGGCAATCAGCGCTTCATGGTGCAAAGCAGCCGGGGCGATTTCCGCGATAGCTGGAACAATTTCCGCGTTTCCGCCGATGGCCGCATGGTCGGTTTTTCTTTCGAGCCGGGCGGGCGGGGTATGACCGTTTTCGACGCGCAGCACGGCGAACTGCGGAGCGGCACCGATGGCTTGGGCGGCCAGCTCGTTGCGCCGCGAACTTCGGCATCCGGTGTCGAGGTGGAAAACTGGAAAAATTCGGCATCGCCCAAGCTGAATGGCCGGGTGTTGCCGCTACGGTCGCAGGAGCCGGCGCGCAGCCTGGCTGTATCAGCGGACGGCAGCCGCTTCGTGCTGGGCACCGAATGGTATTTGCGTAATTTTGATGCAGGTGGGCGGCAGATTTGGGAGCAGCGTGTTCCCGGTGCCGCTTGGGCGGTCAATCTTTCCGGCGACGGACGCTGGGTGTTGGCGGCCTTGGCCGACGGCACGGTACGCTGGTATCGCGCCGCTGACGGGCAGGAGCAGATGGCCTTGTTTGCGCACCCCGACCGCAATCGCTGGATACTGTGGACACCGTCGGGTTATTACGATACCTCCGTTGGTGGCGAGAGCCTGATCGGCTGGCATATGAACCGCGCGTTCAACAAGGAATCGGATTTCTTTTCAGTCGGACGTTTCCGCGCACAGTATTACCGCCCGGATGTATTGCAAAAAGTCTTTCAGAGCGGCAGCGTACGCGAGGCGCTGCTTGCTGTGGAGGTTGAAGCGAGTGCAACCAAGGCCGTTGCTGCAGCGTCTTCCACCAAGCCTGTGGCACCTGCGCTTGTCCCGCCTGTGGTGCAGACTATCCTGCCTCCGGTGATCGAGCTGCAAACCGACACACAGGTCGAAACCGATGCGGCCGATGTGCCGGTCAAATTCTCGCTGCGCAGCCCGAACGACGCGCCCCCGACCGAGGTCAAGGTGCGTGTCGACGGCAAATTGATCCGCACCTATGATGCTCGCAGTCTGCCCAAGGCGCGCGGCGGAGAAACGGTAGTGCAGGAGGTGATGGTACCGGTGACACCGGGCAGTGATGCGGAAATCGTCATTCTGGCCAAGAATAAAAATGGCACTTCCGAACCCACCATCATCCATGTCAAGCGCACCTCGAAGGCAGCGGGTGGTGAGCCGATCGTCAAGCTGAAAAAACTCTACCTGCTGGCAGTCGGGGTTTCGAGCTATTCCGGGTTGCCCAAGGAGAGCCAGTTGAACTATCCGGCCAAGGATGCCAAGGATTTTGCCGAGATGTTCCAGGTGCACGGAACAAATCTTTACGAACAGGCCGAAATTCGCATCCTGCAAAACGAACAGGCTACTCGAAAGAATGTTCTGGAAGGGTTGCAGTGGCTGAAGAAGGCCGTTGGACCGGATGATATGGGTATTCTGTTTCTGGCCGGGCACGGTTTCCTGCACCCCACCACCAAGAAATACTTTTTCGCCAGCCATGATCTGCTGATGAGTAATTTGGAGAATACTGCCGTGCCGGGAGCTGCGATTCAAGATTTGATTGCCAACCTGCATGGACGCGGTATCTTTTTTCTGGATACCTGTCATTCGGGCTTTGCGCTTGATAATCTCCGCGTAAACACCGAAATAAATGGGGTGTTGAATGAGGCCGATGACGAAAAAGGCGTGGCGGTTCTTTCCGGCGCGGGAGGCCGCCAGGAAGCGCTGGAATCCGACGAGTGGAAAAATGGCGCATTCACCTACGCGATCAAGGAGGGGGTGCTTGGGCGACGGGCCGATTTTGAAAAAGATGGGCGCATCACGCCGCCGCTGCTCCATGCTTTTATCAGCAAGAGAATGAAGGAAATGACCAAGGGGTTGGTCGATCGGCCACCAACGCCGAAACTTGTCGGAGCTAGCTTTAACGAGCCGTTTATCATAGTCAAATGATCATCAAAGGGAGAAATTAAGATGAGCAAACAATCGAAAAATAAGCAATTGATCGCGTCGGCCACAATCTTGTCGTTACTGGTGTCGGGCTGTGCCATGAATCCGGATGGCAGCTTCAAGAGAAACCCGGACGGTAGCTACCAGATGGATGACAAGGCCAAGGGTGCCTTGGTCGGCGCGGCCGCAGGTTGTGGCGTAGCCGCCGCCGCTGGTAAAGATTGTGCGACAGGTGCCGCCATCGGCGCGATAGCCGGGTTTATGATCGGCTGGTATTTTGAATCAAAGAAAGTGGCGAGCGCGCAGCAGGTGAACGCGGAATACAAATCGAAAGGCGCGAAAATAGCCAAGAACGAAATCAGGCCCGTCGCCTTCAACAGTAGTATTAAATCTCCCCCACCGGCAGCGAATGGCGAAAAAGAGATTCAGATCACCTCCAACACCGACCTGGTCGGCTATGGCGACAAGGTGCCGGAGATGAAGCAGCAGTATGCGATTTACGACGAAAAAAATAATCTGGTTGAATCCAAAACCGAGAAGATTGCTTCAGTAGATGGCGCCGGACGCTATCAGACCGAATCAAAGTTCAAGCTGCCGGCTTCCGCCAAGGGTAAAAAATACCGTGTTGAGACATCGCTGGTGGCCAATGACAAGGTGGTCAAGAGCAACAAATATCAGGTGTCTTTTCTGGACGACGGTAAATTTATGATCGCTTCCCTGTTCTAAGGGAGCCCATCACTCCAAACCGGAGCCAATCGCAATCGGGATGCGTCGCCTGCCGAATTGCCCGGTGAATTCCTCGAAGCGCCCGGCGATTTGTGCGTGACAATCCGGGCAATGGCCGTCGGGAGTGAGGCGGTATTGTTCGATCTCGTACCAGTCGCGCACGATCAGGGTGCCGCCGCACGATGGGCAGAAGGTGGTATCGCCCTCGTGGTTATGCACGTTGCCGGTATAGACATAGCGCAACCCGGCGGAACGCGCGATCTGCCGCGCCTGAACCAACATTTCCGGCGGTGTGGCGGGAATGCCGGTCATCTTGTAGTCCGGGTGGAACGCGCTGAAGTGTAGCGGCACATCTACGCCAAATTCCCGCGCGATCCATTCGCTCATTTTTCCGATCTCATCTGCAGAATCGTTGAGGCCGGGAATCAGCAGCGTGGTCAGCTCGACCCAGACATCGGTTTCGCGGCACAGGTATTTCAGCGTGTCCAGCACCGGTTGCAGGTGCGCGCCGGTTTGTTTGACGTAGAACTCGTCGGTGAACGCTTTCAAATCCACGTTCGCGGCATCCATCTTGGCAAAGAACTCGCGGCGCGGTTGGTCGTGTATATAACCCGCCGTCACCGCCACGGTCTTGATGCCGCGCTCATGGCAGGCATCGGCCACGTCCATCGCATATTCGGCGAAGATCACCGGGTCGTTGTAGGTGAATGCCACGCTCTTGCAGCCCAGCCGTTCGGCGTTGCGCGCGATGGCTTCCGGGCTGGCCTGATCGGCGAGCTTGTCGAAGCTGCGCGACTTGGAAATGTCCCAGTTCTGGCAGAATTTGCAGGCGAGGTTGCAACCCGCCGTACCGAACGACAGGATGCTGCTGCCGGGATAGAAATGGTTGAGCGGCTTCTTCTCAATGGGATCGACGCAGAAGCCGGAGCTGCGCCCATAGGTGGTGAGCACCATCGTATCGCCGACCCGTCCGCGCACGAAACACGCGCCGCGCTGCCCCTCGTGTAGCTTGCAGTCGCGCGGGCACAAGTCGCACTGGATGCGTCCATCGTCCAGCATGTGCCAATATTTGGCCGGATGGCGTTCGGCGAGACTGATCGGTTCGTCCATGTTAGCGGTTCTCCTCGCGGTATTTGGTGACGGTATAGCGCGACAGTTTCACGCCTTCCGCCCAGAAGTCATCCGGCAATCCGGCTTTGCGCTTGAGCTGTGCCATGAATTCGCGCGGCTGCGGCAGCTGTTCCCACACCTGCGGCAAAAAGGTGCTGCGGTAATGGTTGTATTGAAAAATTACCCCATCCACGCCCGGGCGCAGCTGCGCCAACGCATCCGGCTCGCTGGTGAATGACATCGGCTGCACCGGCGAAAGCAATGACACTTCTACCGATAGCCCGCCAAACTCCTCCAGCGAAACGGGCGGGAAGCGGTGGTCATGAAAGGCGGCCGCTACGGCATTGCTGCTTACATCATCGAACAACGGGCGATGCGCCTCAAGCGAGCCGATGCAGCCGCGCAACTGTCCGTGCAAAGTTAGTGTGACGAAAGTCGCGCCCATCTCGTTCAGCCACGCTTCCTGCGCAACTGGCGAGCGTGCCTCGCCCAGCGCACGGGCGATGGCACTTCGTGCGATGCTGATCAGGCTGCTGCCGCGAACCGCATCATCCATGTTGAAGTCCTTCGGTAAAGGCGATGGACGCATAGCCCACCACGCGGTCATGCGAGCCGGCCGTGTCACCGGAGTTGCACTGGTCAAGCAGATGCGGCGTGAGATGGTGCTGCCGTGCCGCGACGATCAGGCCGTTGATCGGTGTGCCACCGCAGGCCTGCTCGTGGTCTATCGGCTGGCGCAGTTGCAGGATGGACTGCACCGTCGCGTTGTCTACGCGCTGCGCGTTGGTGTAGGGCAGAAAATGCGATAAATCAGAGCTGATCACGATCAGCGTCTCATCGCCGCCCCACAAGATTTCCAGTACTTCGGCGACCTCCTCGGCAGTTGCCATACCTACCGCCAGCGGCAGCAGTTTGAAATCCGGCAGTACGCTTTGCAGGAACGGCAAGTGCACCTCCAGCGAATGCTCCTGCGCGTGCGCCTGCGCACTGACGGTCACTTGCGGCAGACCGGCGATGGCGCGCGCCGCTTCCGCATCCAGTTCGATGCGCCCCAACGGCATGTCGAAAGCATCCACACCCGGCAGTGCCAGCCCGCGCACCGCGACGCGATGAGTCGGGCCGAGTAGCACCACGCGGCGGATATGCGTGGCAATGGGAATAAGTGTGGCATAGGCGGTCGCCGCGACTGCACCGGAATAGATGTAGCCCGCATGTGGCGCGATCAGCGCTTTAGGAACTAGGTCGTGTGGGCGCGCCCCGGCCAACAGCTGCCGCACGTCACGCGCAAGCTGCTGTGGATCAGCAGGGTAGAACATGCCCGCGACGGCGGGCTGGCGGACGGTGGACATGGCGACCTCCTTTCGGGTGGTGCGAGTCATGTGAGGGCAGTCGTCGGGAGAATCAAGGAAATTCGTAAGTTAAGCAGCCAAGTATGGAAAGGTCAGTTATTCAAAAAGCAACTACGGTATAATTCGGGCAGTTTTGGTTAGGCACTTTAGCCACAGATTTACACGGAAGCTTGCGGATAAATCATGATATTTCAATTGGTTGGCGTTGCATTGAAACGGTATTGGAATAATACCAACTCAAATAGAGTCAGAAGTCGTGTGCAATGTGGCTAACAATTTGTATCCCGTTAATTAAAAATATTTTGTTGGTACAAACCCATTGATGATGTTTTAGCTTCAGTAGCTTCCTAAACTACTTGCCCGGGTGGTGAAATTGGTAGACACAACGGACTTAAAATCCGTCGCTAGGATAAAACCAGCGTACCGGTTCGATTCCGGTTCCGGGCACCATTCATGCGGCTTTTGAGCGATTCTGGCATCATACTTTTTCACCGCCCATTTCGCCGACTGTAGCCAAAGTGTAACCCACATCGACAGATTCCAACCTTGCCGCCGCTTGGGCTAGATGGTCCGGCGCAACATGAGCATACCGCTCGACCATGGCCGCCGCCTTCCAGCCCCCATCCGTTGCAGCTCGTGGTTAGGTGTTCCCAATTGACGCAGCCATGTAGCCCATGTATGACGCAAATCGTGCCAGTGCAGGTCTTGGATACCTGCACGAGCCAGTGCGCTTTTCCATGTCACATTTCCAATTCCCAATCAAGTTGTTATGTAACGGGTTGAACAAAATTGCCGGACACTACTGATCTTCAAGATGCAACTGGATTGCCTCTTCAATAAATGCGAGTGAATTGCTTTGACAAATTCACGTGCATTCCCGATAATGCGCGCCGTTTTTGATGTTTGCGTCAAATCAAAACGGGTCGTTAGCTCAGTTGGTAGAGCAGTGGACTCTTAATCCATTGGTCGTAGGTTCGAATCCCACACGGCCCACCAGTAAAATAAAGGCTTGCAGCGATGCAGGCCTTTTTCAAATTAAGTCACCCCCGGCAAAGCCGGGATATGACGAAAAACACGAGCTTCATTTGTATGAATCATCATGCAAATGAAGCCGTTCAATCTCCACCGGAATTTTCCACGCGGTATGGCGACGGAAATTGGATTCTTAGAGGTGCCCGCACTTACCCGGCAAGGAATTTCGCTACCTTTGCACCGTTATAGTTACGGTGCCGTTTACTGGGGGGCTTTGATCAAGAGCTTGTGGCTTCATTCCACTACCTCGCATGCCCAGCGGCGCATAGTGTCCACCATCTTTTCCACCACTGCATCCTGAATAAGCGGAATATCGGTATCGTCATAACGGAACGTCACCGCAAACGGATTGAGCTGCGTCAATTCTTCTGGAGAGCAAGGGGGCGTAACACCATGTTTCAACAATAGCGACGCGAGTGTGTGCAAATCATGAGTTCGTTGATAATCAATGCCATGAAAAATCAGCACAGCCTTCATCATTTTTTCAACCGACTGCTGCGCATGAAAATAGGCCAGACGGAGCTTCACTTCGGGCAATTTCAGCAAACCGCGAAAAGCCGCCGCATCATCATCCGCCAGTTGCAAATAACGGTGGGTTTCTTCAATGACGGGCGACATACATCACCCTACCTTCTTTGAATGCCCGGTACAAAACCGTTCCCGGCACTTGGCTGCGACGGGAAGCCTCGCCGTCGGAATACACCAGCAAGTCCACGCCCACGCCCATATCCCCCATCACATTCCGCAAGCGCACCATTTCGTCAAATTTGTTGACCACCTCTTGCTCGATCACCATCAAATCCAGATCGGAATCTTCGGTCGCATCGCCACGCGCGTAGGAGCCGAACAAGATCACCTTGCTCGGATTGGATGCCGCGACCAGCCGCTCAACGGCCTGTTGTATCTGTTCGCCGGAAATCATAACTGCTTGCCCTGACGTGTGCCGTCAGGCGAGTATCGCGCAGCGCGCAGTTGCCGCACGAAAGCGGGCACATCTGCCATATCTTCTCGATCACGCCAGATACCAAAAGCGGGATCATTAGTCACAAACGTTTCTGGCGCGCGAGTAGTTTGAGTGGTCTCTGTTTCAATACGCACGGTAACGGTTTGCTCAGGCCGTACCCTTAAGCGTTGCGCCCATTGCTGGGGCAATTCACTGGCTTTGAAATGTTCAATCACCAAGATGAACATAACCAACCTCCTTTAACGGCTGTATTACTACCTTTTGACCGCGACAGTTTATTACACTTTTGAATACTGCCTGCAAATATTCTAAGAATGAATTCAATCACCCACCTTTGCTGTCTTCCAAGGAATTTTTTCTGTTGCGGCGTATGATATGCGCGATTCAGTCAATTTACGGAGGATAAGGAAAACACTGTGGTCGGTTTCTCTCGTCAAAAACAATTCGACTCCGGTACATTCTGTTACATTCTCGATATGCTCGACGCTGAAGTTGCCAGACTCCAGCACCAGCTCCACAGCAACGAGAGCAGCCTCCAGCCCGTGCTTCGGCACGACCGCCAGCACCTTGTCCATCACCCGGTCGCAGCCTTCGCGCTTGAGCAACAAGCCGCGCAATCGCTGCAGGGGCTCCGGCATGTCGGCAAATGGCGCGCCATTGCGCAACGCTCCGGGCTTCCTCTCGATGATGGGAATGTAATGCTGCCAGTCGTACCGCGTCTCTTTGCGACCGATGCGTGTCCACGGTGATCAGGCTTCCCTGTCAAAAAAATGAACCCGGTTGCGCCCGCTCTCCTTGGCCTGATACATCGCCATGTCGGCCCGCTTGAGGATATCCTCCGGGCTGGCTTCGTGGTTGATGAACAGATCCACGCCGATGCTTGACGTGCAATGGTGTTTCACTCTGGTTTCCGAACCGTCATCCCGTTTGCGCATCAGCAGATAAGGTTCTGCCAGCGTGCTGCGGATCTTTTCCGCCACCCTGCCGGCCTGCGCGACGGATAGCGCCCTGTCCACATCCAGCTCGCTGAGTATCACCACGAACTCGTCGCCGCCCAAGCGCGCCACGGTATCCATCTCGCGCACGCAATCCGTGATGCGGCGTGCCGCTTCGATCAGCAGCAGATCGCCCATCTCATGCCCGTGCGTGTCGTTGAGCGCCTTGAAATTATCCAGATCGAGAAATATCACCGCGCCAAAACGCATGCTGCGTTTGCTGGCGGTCATCGATTGGCCCAATCGGTCGGTCAGCAGCAGGCGGTTCGGTATTCCGGTCAGGGCATCGTAATGCGCGATGTGGTTCAACTCGGATTCGTGCGCCTTGATTTGGCTGATGTCGGAGAACACCCCGACATAACGCTGCACCCTGCCCTGGTCGTCGCGGATAAAGCAGTGTTGACCAGGAGCAGGACGGCACTGTCGGAATGGAACCGTCCGTCACTGAACACATAGGTCTTGGAAAACTTCTGGTCGTCGCCCGCCGAACCACCGAACAGCGTGATCTTGCCCAATGCATACTGCAATGCATGCGCCACAGGCTCTTCGCGCACGGACATGCCATCGATCATCAGCAAGGCAAAGCTGTTCCCGGCATCCACTTTGGGCACTTTGCTTTCAAGACGCTGCAACAAGGCTTGGGCAAAATCATGCCCGACGGCAATCTCAAATTGGTTCAAGTACTCCAGGATTCCGCTGACCGCCGTGCAACTGCCTGCCGGGAAGCTGGCACCCGCAAGACTATGCTGGAGGTATCCGCCCGGCCCGATCTCCCCGGCAGTGGTGCATCCCACTACTTGGATACCGGCGAACAGACGCTGCATTTCCGCTGCCAGCGCCTCAAGGTCGAATTCGCTGGAACAGAAGAAAACCACCAGCTCCATGTCCGGCTGCGCCACTGTCGCGTGAAACTCCTGCACGGCCTGGCGTGCATCCAGAGCCGAAGATTGCGCGATACGAATAGCATGACCGACCATATCCCCTCCTCCGTTGCAGCATGTCGAAGAAGGATAGGAAATTCAACCGCGCAAGTCAAACAAAACCTCCACGCGAACTCGCCAACGCCAAAAACCGGCACACGCTAACCCTACCAAAGTAAAACGCCCCACCATTTCTGGAGGGGCGTTTTGCTTTATAAGGAGCCTGGCG
>CAZMWC010000036.1:0-12579 GCA_964569805.1 uncultured Gallionella sp. | reverse complement strand
TGGGCGCCAACCGGCTGCGCACCATGCTGACCATGCTCGGCATGGTGATCGGCGTGGGCGCGGTGGTGCTGATGATGTCGATCGGACAGGGTGCGCAATATGCGATCAAACAAACCATCGCCGCGATGGGCAGCAACCTGTTCGTACTGCTCTCCGGCAGCAGCACGGCGGGCGGTGTGCGCACCGGCAGCGGCGGCAATTTCACCCTGAACGTCAGCGATGCGGATGCGATCGCGGAGCTCCCAGGTGTGCAAGCCGTTGCGCCGATACACATCGGCAACGCGCAAGTTGTTTATGGCCCGAACAACTGGAATACCGGCATCATCGGCAGCGTACCTTCTTATTTGGAGGCGCGTTCCTGGCCGGTGACCGCCGGGGCGGTTTTCACCGACTCGGATGTGCGCTCTGCCACACGTGTCGCGCTGATCGGCAAGACCGCCGCGCAAAACCTGTTCGGCGATGAAGACCCAGTCGGCAAGACCATCCGCATCCGGCAAAGCCCGTTTGTCGTCCTTGGCACACTGGCCGTCAAGGGTCAGGATATGAATGGGCGCGATCAGGATGATGCCATCGTCATCCCGCTGACCACCGCGCAACGCAAAGTATTCGGCTCCCAGTTTCAGGGGTCGGTGCGCATGATTATGGTGCAGGCGGCCACCCAGGAAGCCATGCCGGCAGTGGAAAAATCCATGACCGATTTGCTGCGCCAGCGGCACCGCATCCGCGAAGATATGGACAATGATTTCTTTCTGCGCAACCTTACGGCCATAGCCAATTCTGCCGAAGAAAGCACGCGCGTCATGTCGTTGCTGCTCGGCGCGATTGCTTCGGTGTCGCTGCTGGTGGGCGGTATCGGCATCATGAACATCATGCTGGTTTCCGTCACCGAACGCACCCGCGAAATCGGCATCCGCATGGCTATCGGCGCACGCGAGCAGGACATCCTGCTGCAATTTCTGCTGGAAGCAATCATCATCTCGGTGATCGGTTGCTTCGTCGGGCTGTTATTGGGAATCGGCGGCGCACTGCTGGTCAACACGCTGACCGGCACGATGGTCATCGTTTCGGGCAGCTCGGTGGTCGTGGCATTTGGCGTGGCTGCAACGGTAGGTATTTTTTTCGGTTTTTACCCGGCACGCAAAGCCGCGCGGCTCGATCCGATAGAGGCGTTGCGCTACCAGTAGCATCATAAGGTTTCCGTAAAATATGGGTGCGTTCCGTGCGCCCCACAAACAAACACAGGCGAGGTTTTCAATGGAAGTCCTGCACCAAACAGAATCTTCGGCGCGCATCCGGTGGCGCAGACGGATCGTGACCATCACTATTTTGCTCATTGCGCTGGCTGCGGGCATCTGGATATGGCGCGCCCAAAATACAGCAGCCGGCAACAAGGAAGCTGGCGAAATTCAGGTAGTGAGCGCCCCGGTTACGCAAGCCGATGTGCCGGCAAAGCTCACCACCAACGGCACGGTCACCGCACTGCAGGCTGTAGATATACGCCCGCAAATCAGCGCTACGGTGAAAACCGTGCATATCAAAGAGGGGCAGTTCGTGCGCAAGGGCGACAAGCTGTTCTCGCTCGATGCGCGCACCGAAGATGCCAACCTCAACAAGAATACTGCGCAAGTAGTCAAAGATCGCGCCGACCTGGCAAACGCCGAGCGTAATTTCGAACGTCAGAGCGAGCTGTTCAAACAGGAATATATCTCGCGCGCCGAGTTTGAAGCCGCGCAAAATCAGGTGGCCGTATTGCGCGGACAGCTTGAAGTCGATAGCGCTTCGGTGGATGCAAGCCGTGTGGCGCGCGGCTTCGGCGAAATCATCGCGCCGATTGACGGGCGCACGGGTGTCATTGCGGTCTATCCGGGAAGTTTGGTGCAACCCAATAGCACCGTGCTGGTGAACATCTCGCAGGTCGATCCGATCAACGTCAGCTTCACCTTGCCGGAGCGCGAACTTGCGGATTTACAACAGGCATTCGCCAAAGGTGAAGTGCCCGTCAGCGCAAAACTGGATTTGCCCGGGCAGGCAGACCTGAAGGGTCGCTTGATCTTTGTCGACAATGCGGTGGATACGGCAAGCGGCACTATTCGCCTAAAAGCGGCATTCCCCAATCAGGACAACCGCCTCTGGCCGGGCATGTTTGTCACGGTAACACTTGTGCCGCGCACCTTGATCGGCGCGTCCACTGTCCCCGTGCAAGCGGTGCAGACCGGGCCGGAAAAGAAATTTGTTTACGTGATCGGCGCAGACCGCAAGGTGACATCACAGCCCGTCAATGTGCGCCTGATTCAGGACGGTATTGCCGCCATTGAGGGTGTCGCGCCGGGGGCGCGCGTCGTCGTGGAAGGCGCGCAAAACTTGAGGCCGGGCAGCGTGGTGTCAGAGTCAAAAAACGTACCGGGCAAAAATAGCGCAAAACCCGATAGCACGGGCAAACAATGAACATTTCCGAGTTGTGTATCCGCCGCCCTGTCATGACGGCGCTGTTGTCAGCCTCCGCCGTGGTGGCCGGGATACTTGCCTATGGCAGCATCCCCATTGCCGCGCTGCCGAGCTACGACACCCCCACCATCTCGGTCAGCGCGACGCTCCCCGGTGCCAGCCCGGACACCATGGCTTCTTCGGTAGCCACGCAACTCGAGCGCCAGTTCTCCACCATTTCCGGCCTGGCCGTAATCAGCTCGACGAGCACGCTGGGGAACACCTCGATTACGCTGGAATTCGACCAGGATCGCAATATCGATAGCGCCGCTATCGATGTGCAGGCGGCGTTGCTGCGCGCACAACGCTCGCTACCCGTCGAGATGACCACGCCGCCTTCCTATCGCAAAATCAACCCCGCCGACTCGCCGGTCATTTTTCTGTCGCTGACCTCGCCTTCGATGCCGCTCTCGGATTTGAACAGCTTCGCCAGCAATCTGATTTCGCCGACGCTCTCCACGCTTCCCGGTGTGGCGCAGGTAAACATCAACGGCCAAAAAAAATTCGCCGTCAGAGTGCGCGTAAAACCGGCGATGCTTGCGGCATACAACCTGACTGTCGATGATATTGCCGCCGCATTGCGCGGCGCCAACGCCAACTCTCCGGTCGGCACACTCGACGGACCGCGCCAGACGCTCGTCATTCAGGCCAACCGCCAGCTCCGCAACGCCGCCGCATTTGCCAACTTGATTGTGGCAACTTCCCCAAGCGGTAGCCCGGTGCGGCTCGCCGAAGTCGCATTGGTCGAAGACAGCGTGGAATCGGTCAAAACAGCCAGTTGGGCCAACGGCGAGCGCGCCATCACGCTTTCGGTGCAGCGCCAACCGGGCGCCAATACCGTGTCAACGGTGGATATGGTCAAGGCGGCCATGCCCGGGCTGATCGCCCAAATGCCATCATCGGTTCAACTCAAGCTGCGCAATGACCGCTCGGTGTCGATACGCAATGCGATCCGCGACGTGCAGGTGACGCTGGCGGTCACCGTCGCTCTTGTCGTGCTGATCATATTCCTGTTCCTGCGCAAGGCGACCGCCACCCTCATTCCGGCGCTGTCGCTGCCGATTTCGCTGCTGGGCACGGTGGCGCTGATGAGCGCTTTCGGCTACAGCCTGGATAACATTTCGCTGCTCGCCATCACGCTCGCGGTCGGGCTGGTGGTGGATGATGCCATCGTGGTGCTGGAGAACATCGTGCGCCATGTCGAGAAGGGCGAACCGCCGCTGCAGGCCGCGCTGCAAGGATCGAAAGAGGTGAGCTTTACCATCATTTCGATTTCGATTTCACTGGTCGCGGTATTCATCCCGATTTTTTTCATGCCCGGCGTGATCGGGTTGCTGTTCCATGAATTCGCTGTTGTAGTGGGTGTCGCCGTGCTGGTATCGGCGGTGGTATCGCTCACGTTGATCCCGATGCTGGCCAGCCGCTTCCTGGTTCAGCAAGAGGCTGAAACGCTCCGGCATGAAGCAAAAGAACGCAGCCTGAAATGGACCGCATGGTTCGAGCGGGGCTTTACCCGGGCGCTGGCAACTTACGAGCGTGCGCTCGATTTGGCCTTGCGCCACAACCGCGTGGTGCTCGGCATCGCAGTCGGCACCCTGCTGGCCACCATCGCGCTGTTCATGGCTTTGCCCAAAGGATTTTTTCCCAGCGAGGATATCGGCCAGGCGCTGATCACGGTGGAGGCGGTCGAGGATATTTCCTTTCCCGCCATGTCCGAACTGCTGCTGCGCACCGACGAAATAATCCGCGCCAACCCTGCCGTCGATACGCTCATCGTCAACGCCAACGACAGCAACAGCGCACGCCTGTTCATGACCCTCAAACCGCGCAGCGAGCGCCCGCCCATCGACAAGGTGGTCGAAGAGCTGCGGCGCGAGGTGCGCGCCATCCCCGGTGTCAGTGTGTTCATCAATCCGATCCAGAACCTCAGGCTGGGCGGCCGTATCAGCAAGAGCCGCTATCAGTACGTGATGCGCAGCGTGCGCGCCGAAGAACTGCGCGTGGCATCCGACGGCCTGATGACACGCATGAAAGAAGATGCCCTTTTTCGCGATGTCACCAGCGATTCGCAATTGAAGGGCTTGCAGGCGCGCCTCAATATCAACCGCGACAAGGCCAACTTGCTGGGCGTGCAGATTGCGGACATTCGTTCCGCGCTCTATAGCGCTTTCGGCGAACGCCAGGTTTCGACGATCTACACCTCCAGCGACAGCTATCCGGTCATCATGCAGGTCGCCGACGAGGATCGCACCGATGAGAGCGCCTTCAACAAGATCTATGTGCGCACCAAGAACGGCACGCTGGTTCCGTTGTCGGGCGTTGCCACTGTCGAGCGCGAAGTGGGGCCCATCGCGATCAACCACACCGGTCAACTGGTAGCGGTGACGGTTTCTTTTAATCTTGCTCCCGGCGCGTCACTGGGCGATGCTTCCAAACACATTGATCGCTTCAAGAGCGAGCTCAATATGCCGGCGAACATTCTTACCGGCTATGGCGGCGATGCGGCGGCGTTTCAATCTTCGCAAACGAGCCAGGTTGTGCTGATCGCCGCCGCGCTGCTGGTAATCTATGTGCTGCTCGGCGTGCTATATGAAAGTTATATCCATCCGATCACGATTCTTGCCGGCCTGCCCTCGGCTGCGGTCGGCGCACTGGCGATGTTGTGGTTGTTCAATATGGAACTTTCGGTTATCGCCATGATCGGCATCCTGATGCTGATCGGCATCGTCAAGAAAAATGCCATCATGATGATCGATTTCGCGCTCGACGCGCAGCGCAACGGCGGCATGATGCCGCATGAAGCGATCCGCACCGCTTGCCTGCTGCGTTTCCGCCCGATCATGATGACCACTTCGGCGGCGCTGATGGGCGCGTTGCCTATCGCTCTCGGCTTGGGCGCGGGTGCCGAGCTGCGTCAGCCGCTGGGTCTCGCTGTAGTGGGTGGATTGTTGTTCTCGCAGGTGATCACGCTTTTTATCACACCGGTGATCTACCTATATCTCGATCGCTATTCCGGCAGCGGACCGATCAAACTGGCAAACGATATCTGAAAAGCGCCGGCACGGGGGAACTGCCTTTGCTGATATGTGCGGCTGATATGCGCGCTAACGCATAACCCGATCAGTTTTGGCAAAGTGCGGCATGTCGTTAATCGCAGCGATATCAGCAGCTTTTCTCTGCAAGGTAACCAGCAGATTGTTGCCTTCGATTCTGGTTTTGTAGAAAAGCATTCGATTGAGATTGATTGCCAAACGTGTGCGTCCGGCAGATTGAATGATATTGGCGCTATGCAGATCTTCTTCGAGAAAATCCTGTGCCGTTAGCGTTAGCCCGTTTGTGGTACCGCGAAAATCGAGAATGATGCGAGGCGGGTCATCGGTAGTAAATCCGGTCGGCAAATTGAGCAGCGGCTGTGCCAACCCGACCGTGATGAGCGTTTGCCCATTGCCGATACTGCCGGCGTTCAGCTCGGTGATGCTGTTTTGTGCGCGGGATAATCTGACCACATCCTCCGCAGAGATACGGAGATCTTCAGACCAACTGTCGTCGCCCATGACCCTCGTATTCGCAACCAATGCATCTGCAACATCCGCTCTGCCCCATCCCAGCTTGTCCAACAGGTTCATGGCAATAGTATTGGCCTCGTGCAATTGATCGAACTTGTAGCTTGCTATCGTTATCTTGGAGCCAATAAAGGAAGCCGCCGAGGTGGCCGCTGTGGACGTTGCCGTTGCCGAAGCCGTCTGCGCCAACGCTGCCGATCCGCTGATAATACTGGTAACCGGCATAAACACTGCCGCCAGCACCGAGAACCAGATACCGGTTGCCGCGTTCTCATCATGATGGCGGCCAATCACATGCCCCATCTCGCGTGCGATCACGAAGCCCAGCGCCTCTTCATCAAGATGCAGTTTTTGCACTCCGCGAAAAATGACCACCGTGCCGGCTGCGCTGGAAACGCTCCCGGGGTCAGCTTTTTCGGCAATGACGAACTCGAATTTGCCGAGCCGCCCGGCCAGGTCAGGATGGGTTTCAAAAGCAGCTTGCGCCAGGCGCGTCCCCAGTCGCAAAATACTCTGGTCGAAAGCGCGATCAAGCTCACACTCCGCTCCAACGCAGGGCGAATCTGCATTGGCTGCCGTCACAATAGACACCTGCATATTCACCTCGGAATAGACAGCGCTCACCGAGGCAGGCGCGGTCATTTGCAGCCGTCCACCGGGCACCGACGACGCGCAAGCACCGAGCGCCATACTGGCGATTGCAACAAAACAGGTGCGGATATTGACGATTTCGTTCTCCAAAATCACAGATATACTTGTAGAATGAACCTGTTAGGCAGATCATGCAAGCTAACCCGTGCATTTAACGCGACGTGCAACCAGAAACTGCACGTTTAGTCCGACCCGATATGTGCGCATAAGTTCTGCATTATGATGCGCCAAAGCGAAGGGGAAATGTATGGTGGACGAAACACTCAAGCGTTTACTGGAGGCTGAAACAAAGGCCGAGCAGGTCGTCGCACGCGCAGAAGAGGAACGCCATGCCATCATCGAACAGGCGCGTCTGGATGCGCTCGTTGCGGACCGACATCACGCCAAGCGTGTCGCGGAAATCCACACCACCTTCCTCGAACAGGCAGAGCAACGGGCGCAGCAAACCATTGCCGAACTACAACGGCGTTATACGGAACACTCCCTCGCCCTGCGTGCATCCGCGCTGCAACATGAACAGCAAGCGCTCGATGAAGCCATCAACCTGCTCACCGGTTCAGGCAACATATGAGTGCCGCGCAATACGCCTACCTGCACACCCGCGTAAGCCTCTATGCCGAACATTTGCTCGGCATAGACCGGCTCAACACCTTGATCGACCGGATACCCGATAAATATCCACTGGCACCGGATATCGCCTCACCGAGCACTGCAGCGAGTCAATACAGCGGCGAACTGGATCAGGATAACGTGTCAATATTGCTCAAAGAACTGGCTGTGCTGATCCGCCCCTTGTCGGGTGCACCGCGTGGGTTGCTCGACTACTGGGCACACCGCTTCGAACTCGGCAACCTCAAAACCATCATCCGCGGCAAGATGGCCAACCAATCGCAACAAACAATCGAAGAACAGCTGCTTGATATGGGTGGCTTCACCAGCCTGCCCTTGACCGAATTACTGCAAAGCGACACAACCGCAGAATTGCTGCGCCGGCTGGAGCAGACACCTTACGCGGAGATCGCGCGCCGGGCACGCAGCCTTCTGGAAGGTGGCGAGGCGCTGTTCGCTCTCGATGCCGCACTGGACCGGCGCTATTTCGCCGGGCTGGCGCGGCGTGGCAGCGAGGTCGGCAACGCCTCCGGCCAACTGTTGCGCACGATCATCGGCAGCATCATCGACCGCGTAAACCTGGTCTGGCTGCTGCGCTACCGTTTCGCCTACAACCTGCCCCCGGCTCAAGCCTACTACCTGCTCATTCCTGCAAATCAGCGCCTGACGGCACCGCAGTTGCAACAACTGGCGCAGTGCACAACCTTTGACGAGGCCATCGCCAGCTTGCCACAGCCGTTCGACAAACTGCTGGCGGGAGCTCGCAACAATACCGAGGTGACACTGAAGCTGGAGCATGAAACCTGGCGTATCGCCGGCAACGTGCTGAAACACGGTACGTTTAACGTCGCGCGCGCCTTTGCCTACATGATACTGCGCGAGCGCGACCTGCGGCGGCTGCGTGCCATCGCCCGCGGACGCGACATGCAAATGGATGCGGGCATGATCCGCGCCGCACTCGGCCTTACTTCACCCGATGGCGAACAACCAACCGGGTTGCGCTGAATGTTCGACTTCAAACCCCAACCCATGCAGCGTGTGGAACTGATCCTGTTCAAGGAAGATGCGCCACAAGCGGCTCTGCTGCTTGCCAACTACGGCAGCTTCGACCCCGAGTTCAGCGAGGCTGCGCCCGAGCAGCTCCCGGAGTTGCCGGGAAAGCTTTACCAACAAGCCTACTCCGAGACCAGGGCGCATCTGGACAAAATACTGTCCCACTATGAAATTGCCGCGCCGGAAGTTATCGCCACGCCGATGCAACCGGTCAGCCCGGCGCAGCTGGCCGAGATCAGCATCTGGCTGAAGGAGGTGTGGCAGCAATGTTCAGAAGGCCAGGAACGCGCACGCGGGTTAATTGAAGATCAACGTCACACCGTACAACTGCTCAAGGCGCTCGACCAGTTCATGGACATCAGTGTCGACCTTGCGCTGCTGCAAAAGAAAAGTGCATTACTCGACATCCGCGTCGGCACGTTGCCGCGTGCAAACATCCAACGTTTCGAGGATGCACTCGGCCTGGCCGGCTATGCCGCCATCCGTTTCTTCACCAATCCCGAACAGGTACATTTGATCATTGCGGGAGCCGCCGTCCAGGCGCGTGAGATCGAGCGTGTACTGCAGGCTGCAGGCTGGCATACCACAGAAATTCCTGCCGAATTCCACGGGCACCCGATTGAAGTACGCAAGGAACTAACCAAGCGCATGGCACATTTGGACGAGCGGCGCAGACAAGAGATTGAACAGCGGCTGGCCGAGTTGTCACAGAGCAATCTGCGCGGCCGCTTGCTCGACGCGGCACATACCCTCGCACGTGCCGCGCCCTACGGCGAACTGGCTGCACTGATGCGCGGGCGCGGCAGCCTGTCCACGGTAAACGGATGGGTACCAGAAAGCCAATTGCCGCACCTGCGGCGGATGCTGACGGAAAACTTCGGCAACCGCTTCGTGCTGCACACGCGCAACCCGCGTGCCGACGAGCATCTGCGCGTACCTTCGTTCATCATCCACCACCGCTGGCTGCGCCCGTTCGCCAATCTGGTGTTGAACTACGGTGTGCCGCGCTATGGCGAGATTGATCCCACCGTACCGTTCGCCATTTCCTTCGTGCTGATGTTCGGCATGATGTTCGGTGATGTCGGCCAGGGTGCCTGCATCGCCCTCGCCGGCGTCCTGCTGCGTCGTCGCCTCGGGCAGTATGCTCCGCTGGCCGTCGCCGCCGGCACCAGCTCGACACTATTCGGCCTGCTCTACGGCAGCGTATTCGGTTTCGAGCATATCCTGCCCGCGCTGTGGATGGCGCCACTTTCCGACCCGTTGCTCATGTTGGGCGTGGCGCTAGGCTGGGGTGCAGGCTTCATTCTGCTGTCCACCGTACTAACCATCCGCAACCGCATCGCCGACGGACGTATGCGCGAGGCTCTGCTGGACAGCCACGGTGCGGCGGGTCTATTGCTGTATCTGGGCCTGCTGTCGGGTGCCTGGCGCTTCACAACCACGGGAGAACCGGGTATTGCCACCGTGTTGATGGTGTGCGCCGGGCTCGCTGCGATTCTCATTCACGTCTGGCAGAAAAACCCCGGCACCGCCACCGCAGAAAGAATATTGATCGCGCTGATGGAAGGCTTCGAATCGGTCATGGCCTACATCTCCAACACGCTGTCGTTCCTGCGGCTGGCGGCGTTCAGCCTCAACCATGTGGCATTGTCCATTGCCGTATTCACCGTGGCCAGCATGATGCACACCACGGGATACTGGTTGACCGTGGTGCTTGGCAACCTCTCCATCCTGGTGCTGGAAGGCGCAATCGTGGCAATCCAGACCCTGCGCCTGGAATACTATGAAGGATTCTCGCGTTTCTTCGGCGGCGACGGACGGCCATTCCGCCCGCTCACACTGGGCAAGCAAAAAGGGTTTAGGGAACCTCTAGAAATTCATTTTGCGGGATGAAGCGCAAGGAGCCGCGCAGCGAATGACGAGACATATCAAATTGATAGGCGAGGAATGAGCGAGCACGCGACGCAGCGGTTCGCCCGCAAAATGAATTTATAGAGGTTCCCTTTATGTTTCAAAATAACTGATCGCTTATAGAAAGGAAAATATATGTCCTGGCTCATCGCTTTAATCTGCTTGAACCTGATCGGCACCCTGGGGCTGGGAGCCTATCTGGAATTCCACCCGATGACCGACGGCGCCCGCGCCCAGCGTTACTGGAGAGGCACACTGGCCACCAACCTGCTGCTGTTCGTCGTGGCGGGCAGCGCCCTGCTGATGTTGGGCATGCATGACGCGCTGGCGCAACAGGCATCCGCGCCGCACGGAGAATTCCCCATCGGGCTGGGGCTGGCAATACTCGGCGCGGGGCTACCGACCGGGCTGGCGGCATTCGGTGCCGGCCTTGCGGTGGGCCCGGTCGGTGCGGCCTCGCTGGCGGTTATCTCCGAGAAACCGGAGATGTTCGGCCGCACGCTGATCTATCTGGGGCTCGCCGAAGGAATTGCCATCTATGGCCTAGTGGTCACCATCCTGTTGCTGGGCAAAATTGCATGATCATCACAGCAGCCAGCGGCCCGCCTCCGGCACGCATGATCGCGCTGGGCAGCAGCGCGCTCATGGAAGGGTTCGCACTGATCGGCTTTGAGACTTATGCCAATCCCGCACCCGAAGTCATCGAAGAGCTGCTGCAAAACTTGCTGCGTAACCAGCAGGCCGCGCTGATCGTCATCGAGCAGAGCTTGACCCGCAATCCGGGCCACCACCTGATGCGCGCCCAGAACGAAGGCGGGCGTATTGTCATTACCGAGATACCCGAGATACGAATGTCGGGCAACTACCACTCGCGTGTGGAAGATTTGGTGTTGAGCCTGCTTGGCCCCACCGCACTGGAGAACCAAGCATGAGCAATACCAAAATGACAGGTGCTGCCGCAAGCAAGGCACCCGACATATCCGGGCTTGAAACGGCACTGGCGGAACGTGCCCAAAAACTGTCAGACGAACATCTCGCTCGCGGCCATCAGGCGCGCGAACGGATACTCGCAGAAACCAGGCAGCGGCTGCATATCGAGGAAGAGCGCGAAGTGCTGTCCGCCAAGGCGCAAGCCGAACGCGTGTACCAACAACGGATACAAGCGGCAGAACTTGATCTGCGCGCCGGGCTCGACCGCCTGCGCTGGGAGCTGGCTCACGCCGTACTCGCCAAACTGCCCGACCGCCTGCAAGAACAGGCGGTGGACGAAGCGTGCTACCTGCCTTTACTGCTGTCTTACCTGCGCGAAGCCGCACGGGAGATCGAACGTGATGAACTCGTCGCGCAACTCAACCAACGCGACTGGCAGCGCTTCCATGACGAATGGGAAAATCTTGCCAGACAGGCCGCACCCGGCAAGCGCCTGTCGCTCTCGCCCGAAACATTGGATAGCATCGGCGGTGTGCTGGTCACCAGTGCGGATGGCAACATCCGTTTCGACAACACTTTCAATGGCCGCATGGAAAGGCTGGACGAAATACTGCAAGGTGCGGTCACCGAACGGCTGGAGCCGCATGCAGTGGAGATGCCGCATGGGTAAGGTGATCGAAGTCAACGGGCCGCTGGTAACGGTTGAGCTGGCCGGCGTGCATACCGGCGAACAAGTCAGGATCGGTCGCCTGGAACTGATGGGCGAAGTTATTGCCCGCCACGGTGCACGCGCGTTGGTGCAGGTATATGAGCCAACCGAATCACTGCGTCCCGGCGAGCTGGTCGAAGCGCTCGGCCACCCGTTATCGGTGGAACTGGGGCCTGGATTGTTGGGCGGCATTTTCGATGGCGTGCAGCGCCCCCTGCTGGAGCACGCCAGACAGCATGGCGACTATGTCCCGCGTGGTGTGCACATTCCGCCGCTGGACCGCAGCCGATTGTGGCGTTTCGAGCCACAACCCGACCTCAAAGCTGGAACACTCATCGAGTCCGGTGCGGTGCTGGGAACAATTCAGGAAACGCCGACCATCGCCCACCGCATCCTGGTGCCGCCCGGCATGGGCGGCAAACTGCTGGAGATCGCCGCCGCAAGCGATGCCACCGTAGAGGCTGTGATAGCGCGCGTCCAGTCCGAACAAGGCACGATCCACGAACTCAAACTGTTCCACCGCTGGCCGGTGCGCAGCCCGCGCCCCTACCGCCAGCGCGACAATGCCGTGGCACCGTTGCTCACCGGGCAACGCATCCTCGACACCTTCTTCCCGCTGGTGAAAGGCGGGCGCGCCGCCGTGCCCGGCCCGTTCGGCGCGGGCAAGAC
>CAZMWC010000035.1:0-12614 GCA_964569805.1 uncultured Gallionella sp. | reverse complement strand
CCGCTTCGCCGGTGAGCGCGCCCAGCACGTCGCCGGGGCGGATCTTCTCCTTGCGTCCACCAAGGATTTGCAGCGTTACCATCGGCGGCACCAGCGGTGATTCATCGTCGTTTTGCAGTTCGCCCAACTCATGCCACTCCGGTTCGATGCGCATCATTTTTGCAATGCCGATGATGCGATTCCGCTCGGACGGGCTGCACAGGCTCAGCGCCCAGCCGTTCTCGTCGGCGCGGCCGGTGCGTCCGATGCGATGGATGTGGACTTCCGGGTCGGGCGTGACATCGACGTTGATGACCGCTTCGAGTTGCGCGATATCCAATCCCCGCGCCGCGACATCGGTGGACACCAGCACCGAGCTGCTGCGGTTGGCGAACTGGATCAGCACCTGATCGCGTTCGCGTTGTTCCATATCACCGTTCAGAGTCAGCGCCTTGATGCCCTGCGCGTGCAGCATTTCCAGCAGTGAGCGGCATTGTTGCTTGGTGTTGCAGAAGGCCAGCGTGCTGACCGGGCGGTAGTGCTTGAGCAACAGGCCGACAGCCTGCAAGCGTTGCCCGTCTTCCACCTTGTAAAAGCGCTGGCGTATCTTGTTTTCCTCATGCTGTTCCAGCAGTTTCACTTCCTGCGGTGCGCGCATGAACTGGCGCGCCAGCCGCGCGATGCCGTCGGGATAGGTTGCCGAAAACAGCATGGTCTGGCGATCAGGCGGGCAACGTTTCACGACAAACGTGATCTGTTCGCAAAAGCCCATGTCCAGCATGCGGTCCGCTTCGTCGAGCACCAGCGTGTTGAGCGCTTCCAGGTTCAGCGTGCCGCGTTCCATGTGGTCCATGATGCGGCCCGGCGTGCCGACGACAATATGCGCGCCGTGTTCCAGGCTGGAGGTCTGCGTGCGCATGATGCTGCCGCCGCACAGCGTGAGAATTTTGATGTTGTCGGCGGAGCGCGCCAGACGACGGATCTCTTGCGTCACCTGGTCGGCCAGCTCGCGCGTCGGGCACAGCACCATGGCTTGCACCGCAAAGCGGCGCGGGTTCAGGCGGGTCAATAGCGCCAGCGCAAACGCCGCCGTCTTGCCGCTGCCGGTCTTCGCCTGCGCGATCAAGTCATGCCCTGCGAGTGCAATTGGCAGGCTGGCCGCCTGTATCGGTGTCATCGTCAAGTAGCCGAGTTGCTGAAGAGTCGCCTGTATGCCGTGCGAGAGCGGCAACTCGCTGAAGGAGCGGCTGGCGGGTGAGGGTGGGTTGGTGTTGGTCATGCGCTTATTTTTCCTTGCGTCGGCGCGTTGCGAAAGATTTGAAAGGCTTGCGCTGTCCCGGGCGTTTGTTGTCCTCCACCGGCTTGGGCTTGGGCATTAGCAGGTTTTTGCCGGTGATCTTTTTGGTGGCCTGATGTGCGGCAATGGCTTCGGCGATCTGTTCCACTGTCACCAGAATTATCGTGTGTTCACCTTTGAGATGGAAGTCGGCAAGATGCTCCTTGATGTTGTAGATGCGCTCCGGGGGCAGGGCTTTTTTCGCGTGGCCGGTCAGCATCTGCTGCGCATCCGGCGTTAGCGTGTAACCGCCATCCTGTGCGCGGATCAAGCCGTATTCGGAGAGCCGATAAAACGAATCGGACAATTTGGTTTCGGGAGGAATGTTGCCTTGTGTCAGATCGGCGGCAGCAACAATCTCGACCAGTTCTGCCGGATGCCGCTTTGCAGCGAGCGCCATGGCCAATAAAAGGATTGCATCAATATCGTGGACTGGGTACATCGTGACCCTTTGAATAAATAAGGAAAGCCAAAATGGTCAAACTAGAAAGCAGTTTGACTTGATAAAATTTCTGGGATGTTTGCGGCTTACGGGTGCGATGCCGAGCTAGCCGGCTACTATCACGCGGTTTTTACCGGTGTGTTTAGCCTGGTACATCGCTTTGTCAGCACGGCCTATGACATCTTCCTGCGATTCTTCCGGCGCACGTAGCGCCACGCCGGCGCTGAAAGTGATCAGGACACGATCATTTTCGTGCAGGAAAAACTTTTTGGTGAGCTCGCGCTGCAGCCGCTCAACGGTGGTTGCAGCTTCTTCCAGGCTGACCTCGGGCAGGAGAATGACGAATTCTTCGCCGCCGTAGCGCGCCACAGAGTCACTGGGGCGCAGTGTTTCCTTGATGACTGCGCTCAGGTGAATCAATGCTTGATCGCCCGCATAATGCCCCATGGTATCGTTGAGGCGTTTGAAATTGTCGATGTCAAGCAGTGCCACGCACAGTGATGAACCATGCCGGTCGGCGCGCGTTGCTTCGTTCTCAAAAGCGGCATCCATACCACGCCGGTTTAATGCGCCAGTAAGCTGGTCCTCGCGCACCAGTTCGCTGACTTCATTCAGCTCTTGTTCCAGTTGTTTGATCTTATCTTCGGCATGGTGAACCTGCTTGCGTGTCTCGACCAATTCCTCATGCGAGCGCAACGCACTGGCCTGGATGATGCGCGTATCCTGCATGATGTCCTGTAGCAGGTGGCTGAGTTCGGTAATATTGCTGGATTTGCTGATTTTTTGGCTGTAGCCCTCGATTTTTTGGTGATAGTCGCCAGTGCTCTCGGTAATTTCGCCGAGCCGGCCGATAAAACTTGTCATCAGGGTTTTGAGGGTGGTCTTGGCATCGGTGAGGCTTTGCTTGAGCAGGCTTTGCTTGATGATGGCATCGCGCAGGCCGCGTTCCGCGTCGGCGATAGCATGCCGGTCGATTGGCTTGGCGATGATGTCTTGCAGGATATTGATCTGTCCGTGCAGCCAGTCTTCATCCTCGATCATTTCACCGATATTTTCGACCAGCAGACGTAACAGGCGTATCAGCCCCTCGTGGACTTTGACATTGTCCACGGCATGCAACTCGGCTTTTATCAGGAATTGATGCAGGCGTTTGGTTAATTCGGACAATCGCTCTTGAGTTTTGCTGTTACGCACCTGCTGCACGAGTGTTTGCACTTCCTGCGCCAGTTGCGGTTGTGCACTGAGCAGGGTTTCCAGCGTTTGTGCCAGTAATTCTGAAAGTTTGCCGGATAATTCAGCATCGCTACCTGGCGTTTTTGCCCGTGCACCGGGTGCGCCGGCCGTGGCAGCAGCGGTGGCCGGCACGGCGGCGGTGCCGCTTTCGGCGGGCGTATCGGACGATGCAGCATCGGGTACAACGGCGGGGGACTCCGACCATGAACGCATCAATCCGGTCAGTTTCTCAAATAATACGTCGGGGTTTGCAGCAAACCGCTTCAATACGGTTTCCATACCTTCTTTTTTGCGTGTGACGGTCAACCCTTTATGTGTGGTTTCCAGTTGGCGCAACAAGTCACGTATCAGATTCGACCAAGGTTGCATTTGCTCTTTGCCCTGCTTTGGCAGGGCCTTCTCAATTTCTTTCAGACACCCCGCCCAATCACCCGTACCAATAGCTTTCTTTAACGTGATGGCCACAGATTCAGATTTTGGCGTTTGCGCAAGGTGCTCCGCAATGCCACGCAGAACTTTTTCCGCACCACCACCCCCCTCAATTTTGATACCGCTGATCTCGGCATAAATTTTGGCGTAGCTGTCCGGTGTCGGCGGAATCTTGCGCGCTGCCAGTGTTTTCAGTGTTTCGCGGGCTAATTCGGACGGGTCGGCAGATTTTTTCATGGCTTGATGCTCATAAAGGCAATACGATTACGTGGGGCAGGTTCAATTTTTAGCCTCTACCAGGTCATGCGCAATGGCGTAATGAACTGCCTCGGCATTATTTTTGAATCCCATTTTTTCCATCATGCGGGCGCGGTAAACGCTCACGGTCTTGGGGCTGAGCACCATGATTTCGGCAATTTCCGTCAAAGACTTGCCGGAGGCCATCAGGCAGAGCGTTTGATATTCGCGGTTGGACAGGTTCTGGTGCATCAATTCCTGCGATTCGCCGATCAGGTTGCTCAACAACTGCTCGGCCAGCGGCGCGCTGATATATTTTTTGCCGGCAATGACTTGTTGGATCGCACCGACCAGTTTTTCCGGCGCGCTTTGTTTGTTGATATAGCCCATCGCGCCGGCTTTAAGTGCGCGCACGCCGTATTGGTCTTCGGGGTACATGCTGAGCACGATGATCTTGATGTCGGGGTGTTCGGATTTGAGCTGTTTGAGCACGTCTATACCGTGTTTATCCGACAGGGAAATATCCAGCAATACCAGATCGAAACTTTGTTCGCGCACCATGGCGATGGCCTGCATCCCCGTTTCGGCTTCGCCCTTGACGTGAAAGTCGGGGCTTTCATCAAGCAGCATCTTTAAGCCCTTGCGGATCAGCGCGTGATCGTCTACGACGAGGATATTTATCATATCGAGGTTTCACCAAACAGTGCTTGTTGCGGCGTTTCTTCCTTGAGCGGAACAAAGATGGCGATTTGCGTCCCTCTGCCCAGCGTGCTGGCAATTTTAACCGTGCCGCCAAGATGGGCGACACGTTCATGGATGCCGCGTAGTCCGAACGAGCGCGGCTTGTTGCGCGCAGTATCGCTGATTCCAACGCCGTCATCGGAAATAATAAGTTCGAGATGGTCTGTTCCTTTGACGATTTCGATTTGAACCTGCTTCGCCTGGGCATGTTTCAAAATATTGTTCAGCGTTTCCTGACAGATGCGGAACAGGGTAATCGAGTAAGCTTCAGGCAGGTCTATGCTTTCCTGTGATTTGATGATGGTGCAGGAAATACCGCTGCGTTTGCTGAATTCCTGTGCCTCGATTTCGATCGCGGCAATGATGCCGAAGCAATCGAGAAAACCGGGGCGCAGGCTGTGCGCCAGATTACTCGCCGAAGTGATCGCACGGTTCACCAGCTCTTCTATGGTTCTTGCCTTGTCGGCGAGTGTACTGTTGTCCTTGGGCAGGCGTGGCATCATCCACGATAAATCCATTTTGATCGCTGTGAGCAGGCTGCCAATTTCATCATGCACTTCCCGTGCGATGCGCAACCGCTCCTGCTCTTTGGCATCCTGAATATGTGAAGAAAGTTCCAGCAGTTGTTGCTGTGCGCGCTTGACCTCCAGTTCACCCAGCTTGCTTTGTGTGGTGTCCAGGATGATGCCTTCCCAACGCTGCAACCCGCCCTGCGCACCCTGTGGCGTGGCACCCAGGCTGACCCACTTGTTTTTACCGCCGGGCAATGCGAGGTGCCCTTCCCAGCTCCAGAAACACTGTGTTTGCGCCGATTGTTTCAGCGTGTCGAGGAACGCGGGTATATCCTTGGGGTGAACGAGATTGAAAAAACATGAAGCATCGTTTTGCAGTTCGTCCGGGGTAATGCCCAGCAGCGTCAAGCAGCCTTCGCTGACATAGGGGAAGGTGATTGAGCCATCTTCCTGAAGCTCGATTTGACAGGCCATCCCGGGCAAGCTGGCAATGAACCCCTGCAATTTGTCCGGCTGTGTGTTATTTGGCTGGGCAGACAAATTGCTTGGCAAATTTATGGGCGATTTTTTTGGCATCGGGTACGGTAAACTGCTAAACCAGTGTAGGCGTGATTGCTACAATCATGTCGGCAAGACTACTACATCAGCACGAAAACCGGCAACTCTTTTCCAGCCCTGTTGTTCGTTTTTTTGATTTGTTTGGCGCTTTACATTTGTATGTTTCCTCGTATGATTGCAACGAGATTTTTTCCTTCAACGTGTTTAAGGGCTAGCATGGCAAATATCAAGGTAGATACACGATTTGGCGAATTGGATGTTGACCCATCGCAGCTCATTACTTTCCCCAGAGGTATCCCCGGCTTTGAAAAAAGCACGATGTGGAAGCTGTTTCATGAAATTGATGAGCAGGGAAATTGGGTGAGCGGTGTGGTGGTGCATCTTCAGTCGATCGACGATGGTGAGGTTTCGCTGTCGCTGACAGATCCGACCTTGTTTGGCTTTAACTACAATCTGATGCTGACGGATAATGAGGCCGCAGAGCTCAAACTTGAAGACCCGAACGATGTGCTGGTACTGATTGGTTTATCCGCCAGAGATACCGCCCAACAAGATGGCCGTAAGGCGGTGGCAGCAAATGTGTATGCCAATATCTCCGCGCCAATCTTGATTAATACCAAATCCCGTATCGGGATACAGAAAACATTAAACGACAATGAATCCAAAGTGAGCTTCCGCCCGCTAGTGTCGACCTAGAACCAGCCTGGCCTGCGATTAAGGGCGCTTCCGTATAAAGTTGCGCGTTGTTGTGAACCATCCAATCTATCAAGCGATTCATCCCATGCTTTCAGCTTCGTCCCTTGCAAGATCATTGTTGCGCCGCGAAATTCTTGATCTGAATGCTTACCACGTGCCGGATAGCTCCGGCTGCATCAAGCTGGACGCGATGGAAAACCCGTATTCCGTGCCGCCGGCATTGCGTGGCGAGGTTGCCGACGCGGTGGCCGCTGCCGCCATCAACCGTTATCCCGATCCAAATCCTGTTGCCCTCAAAGAATTGATTCGCAACGTCACGCGCCTGCCTCAAGGCATGGACGTGCTGCTCGGCAATGGTTCGGACGAGCTGATCCAGTTGCTGGCGATGGCGGCCAATAAGCCGGGGGCTGTGCTTTTGAGCGTGGATCCGTCGTTCGTGATGTACAAGATGATCGCAACGTTTGTCGGGATGCGTTATGTGGGTGTGCCACTGGACAAGAATTTCTCCCTCGATTTGCCTGCAATTCTTGCAGCGATAGAGCGCGAACAACCCGCGCTGATTTTTCTTGCCTATCCGAACAACCCCACCGGCAACCTGTTCCCCGCAGATGCGGTGATGCGGATCATTGATGCTTCGCCGGGGCTGGTGGTATTGGATGAGGCTTATTACGCCTTTGCCAGCGACAGTTTCATCCCACACTTGGCGCGTTACCCGAATCTACTGGTGATGCGCACCTTCTCCAAGCTCGGCATGGCCGGCCTGCGGCTGGGTTTCCTGGCGGGCAGCGTGGCGTGGCTGGAACAGTTGGAAAAGTTGCGCTTGCCGTATAATGTCGGCACATTACCGCAGCTGGTCGCCAGCAAGTTACTGGAACACCATGATGTGCTATTGCGGCAGGCGGAACAGATCAAGCTGGATCGTGCCTGGCTGTACCAGCAATTGGGTAAAATCACCGGCGTGCAGGTTTATCCGAGCGAGGCGAATTTCCTGCTGTTCCGCGTGGCAAACGCAACACGGATATTCGAGCGCTTAAAACAGCGCGGCGTGCTGATCAAAAACTTGAATGGCGGGCATCCGATGTTGCGCGATTGTTTGCGCGTAACGGTCGGCACACCTGAAGAGAATGCGAAGTTTATTGCGGCGCTGCAAGAGAGCATCTTGTAGGCCGGGTTAAAACAGAAAACGACAGCCAATGGAACGAAATCATGCGTAGCGCAAAAGTTTCACGCAACACACTGGAGACGCAGATCAGCGTCGAGCTGAATCTGGATGGCAGCGGCCAGGCCAAATTCGACACCGGCTTGCCGTTTCTCGATCACATGCTCGACCAGATCGCCCGGCACGGCTTGCTGGACATTAATATTTCCGCCCAGGGCGACCTGCACATCGATGCGCACCACACCGTGGAAGATATCGGTATCACGCTGGGGCAGGCGTTCAATCAAGCCGTCGGAGACAAGAAAGGCTTGCGCCGCTACGGGCACGCCTATGTACCGCTGGACGAATCGCTGTCGCGTGTGGTGCTGGATATTTCCGGGCGTCCGGGCCTGGTGTTCAACTGTGAATTTGTGCGCGACAGTATCGGCGAATTCGATGTGGACCTGATCAACGAATTCTTCCAGGGTTTCGTCAATCACGCGCTGGTAACGCTGCATATCGACAATCTGGCGGGCAACAATGCCCACCATCAGGCCGAAACCATCTTCAAGGCGTTTGGCCGCGCATTGCGCATGGCGCTGGAACTAGATCCACGCATGGTGGGTGTGATGCCTTCCACCAAAGGAACACTCTGACCAAAATGGTTGATGTCGCCGTTGTCGATTACGGAATGGGCAATCTGCGCTCGGTCAGACAGGCCTTGCGCAAGGTCGCACCCGATAGCGAGGTTGTCGTCACGGACGATGCCGGCGTTATTGCGCAAGCGCGCCGCGTGGTCTTTCCAGGCCAAGGCGCAATGCCGGATTGCATGCGCGAACTGGATGCGCGCGGCTTGCGCCAGACAGTGCTGGATGCGGCGCGCAACAAACCTTTTCTCGGTATCTGCATCGGCCTGCAAATGCTGTTTGAACATAGCGCCGAGGGTAACGTGGCGGGGCTGGGGATTTTGCCGGGCGAAGTGATACGCTTCGCGTCAGACCTCAAAGACGGTGCGGGCAACCGGCTCAAAGTCCCGCATATGGGTTGGAATCGGGTACATCACGGCGACCATCCGTTATGGGACGGCATAGAGCAGGACACACGCTTTTACTTCGTTCACAGCTACTATGTGCGGCCGCAGAATGAATCTTTAGTGCAAGGTAGCAGCGATTACCCGCAAGCTTTCGTATGTGCAGTGGCGCAAGATAATTTGTTTGCGGTGCAATTCCACCCGGAAAAGAGCGCTGCGGCAGGTTTGAGGCTTCTGCAGAATTTTATTAACTGGAATCCTGTGTAATCGTTCTAAATTATGGATACTAAAACGCTGATTATCCCCGCTATCGATCTGAAAGACGGTCACTGTGTGCGCCTCAAGCAAGGCGTGATGGAAGATGCAACAGTATTTTCCGAAGATCCTGCCGCCACGGCTCGACACTGGCTGGCGCAAGGTGCGCGCCGCCTGCATCTGGTCGATCTGAATGGCGCTTTTGCCGGCAAACCGAAAAATGAAGCGGCGGTGCGCAGCATCATCAAAGCGGTGGGCAGCGACATACCGGTGCAACTAGGTGGCGGCATCCGCGATCTGGAGACCATCGAGCGTTACCTCGACATCGGTGTCGCGTACATCATCATCGGCACCGCAGCCGTCAAGGTGCCGGGCTTTTTGCATGAAGCCTGCGATGCTTTCCCCGGACACATCATGGTCGGTCTGGATGCCAAGGGTGGCAAAGTCGCAGTGGACGGCTGGTCGAAACTCACCGGGCACGATGTGGCTGATCTGGCGCAACGCTTCGAAGGTTATGGCGTGGAAGCCATCATCTACACCGACATCGGGCGCGACGGCATGATGACCGGCGTGAACATCGAAGCCACGGTGGAGCTGGCGCGGCCATTGCATGTGCCGGTCATCGCCAGCGGCGGCATCACCAATCTGGATGATGTGCGTGCCTTGTGCGCGGTGCGCTCCGAGGGCATCACCGGCGCGATCACCGGCCGTGCAATCTACGAGGGCACACTGGATTTCAAGGCGGCACAGGCTTTGGCGGACGAGTTGTCGCCTGTCGTAATCTGATGCTGGCGATGAAACAAAAAATCGAAAAACGTAGCGAGGAATGTCAGATGCAAGGCGCACGGAGCGCAGCGGTCGAGACATACCTCATGGGTAGGCGAGAGCGCGAGCGCCGCGCAACGCCGCAGATGACATCCGCAGTAGCTTTTCATGCTGGCTAAACGCATTATTCCCTGTCTCGATGTCACTGCGGGGCGCGTCGTTAAAGGCGTGAGTTTCGTCGAGTTGCGCGATGCCGGTGATCCGGTGGAGATCGCGCGCCGCTATGATGAACAAGGCGCGGATGAGCTGACCTTTCTCGACATCACCGCCAGTTCGGATGACCGTGGCATCATCTTTCGCATCATCGAGCAAGTGGCCGAGCAGGTGTTCATTCCGCTCACTGTTGGCGGCGGGGTGCGCGAAGTACAGGACGTGCGCAACCTGTTGAATGCCGGCGCAGACAAGGTCAGCATCAACACCTCCGCCGTACTGAACCCGCAACTGGTGGCGGATGCGGCAGGACGCTATGGCTCACAGTGCATCGTGGTGGCGATTGACGCAAAACAAGTTGTGCCGGGCAAGTGGGAAGTGTTCACTCACGGTGGGCGCAAGGCCACCGGACTGGATGTGGTGGAGTGGGCAAAAAAGATGCAAAGCTTGGGCGCGGGCGAGATACTGCTGACCAGCATGGACAGAGATGGGCAAAAAAATGGCTTTGATCTGGCGCTAACGCGAGCCGTCACCGATGCACTGGAGATTCCGGTAATCGCCAGCGGCGGCGTGGGCAATCTGCAGCATCTCGCCGATGGCGTGAAGCTGGGCGGCGCGGATGCGGTGCTGGCCGCCAGCATCTTCCATTTCGGCGAATACACCGTGCAGCAGGCCAAGCAGTTCATGGCGCAGCAAGGCATCGAGGTGCGGTTATGACACGGCTCGGCGGAGCCGACGGGTGTAGGGGCGAATTCATTCGCCCTGGCGGGCGACGGGCGAATGAATTCGCCCCTACACGCCAGTAACGTGTCGGAGGTGCGGTTATGAGCGAAGTTTGGTTAAATAAGGTCAACTGGTCGGAGGACGGCCTCGTTCCCGCCATTGCGCAGGATGCCGCCACCGGGCGCGTGTTGATGGTGGCGTGGATGAACCGTGAGGCACTGAATCTGACTTGGCAGAAAAATGAGGCCGTGTATTGGTCGCGTTCGCGCAAGAAGCTGTGGCACAAGGGCGAAGAGTCCGGGCATACCCAGAAAATAAAAGAGATTCGCCTCGATTGCGACGGCGATGTTATCCTGCTGCAAATCGAACAACGGGGCGGTATCGCCTGTCACACCGGCCGTGAAAGCTGCTTTTTCAGCCGCCTGGAGCACGGGCAGTGGGTGGAGACGGATGCCGTGTTGAAATCGCCTGATGAGATATACAAAAAATGAGCAATGACATTCTGCAACGGTTGACGCAAACGCTGGAAGCGCGCAAACAAGCGTCGCCGGAAAGTTCTTATGTCGCCAAACTGTTCAGCAAGGGCGAAGATGCCATCCTGAAAAAGATCGGCGAGGAATCGACCGAACTTATTTTGGCGAGCAAAGAGGGCGACAAGACCCATCTGGTGTATGAGACCGCAGACTTGTGGTTTCACTGTATGGTATTGCTGGCGCAGCATGGCTTGAGCGTGGACAACGTGCTGGAAGAACTGGCGCGCCGCGAAGGGCTATCGGGTATCGAAGAGAAGGCTAATCGAAAGGAACAACCCCTCCCAACCTCCCCTTGTCAGGGGAGGGGCGGTCTCCTCCCCTGACAAGGGGAGGTTGGGAGGGGTTTGGTTTTAGGAGTGTTGAATGACGGGTTGTCTGTTCTGCAAAATAGCGCGCGGCGAAATTCCTTGCCGCAAGTTGTACGAAGATGACGAGGTGCTGGCGTTTCATGACATCAATCCGGTCGCGCCGGTACATTTCATGCTGGTTCCAAAGTTGCATCTGGCTTCGCTGGCGGAGGCTGAAGAGATTCATGCGGCACTGCTGGGCAGGATGCTGCTGCTGGCGCCGAAGCTGGCGCGAGAACAGGGGTTGGAAAATGGCTTCCGCACCGTGATCAACACCGGCAAGGGCGGCGGCCAGGAAATATTTCATTTGCATATTCACGTCATCGGCGGCGGCAATATCCCGCCGATGGTTCGGCGTAACTGATTTTCAGGGAGAACGTTATGGGTTCATTTAGCATCTGGCACTGGCTGATCGTGCTGCTGGTCATCATTTTGATATTTGGCACCAAGAAGCTGCGCAACATTGGCGGCGACCTGGGTGGCGCGGTAAAGGGTTTCAAGGAAGGCATAAAAGAGGATGCGTCAAAACCGGAAGCGATTGAAGGCGAGGCGGCCTCGAAAACGACCGCGAAGGACAAGCAGGATACGCATGTTTGATGCAGCAGCCTGTTGATTCTCAATTTCCCATACCGACCGGGCAGCACCGATGAATAGCACCACTGAGAACCTGATTGCGCATTTGCTCGAATTGCGCTCGCGCCTGCTGTATGTGGCGGCTGCCTTGCTGCTGGCTTTTATCTGCCTGTTTCCCTGGGCGGCCGACCTTTATACCTTGCTGGCGCAACCGCTGCTGGCGAAGTTGCCCAAAGGCGGGCAAATGATTGCCACCGGTGTCACCACGCCATTTTTCGTGCCGCTCAAAGTAGCGATGATGGCCGCATTTCTGATTACGTTGCCCTACACGCTGTGGCAAATCTGGCGCTTCGTCGCACCCGGTCTGTACGCACATGAAAAACGCCTGGTATTTCCGCTGATCATTTCCAGCACGCTGCTGTTTTTTGCCGGTATGGCATTCGCCTATTTTGCCGTATTTCCGGTGGTATTCGGCTTCATCACCGGTATCGCGCCAGAGGGTGTGGCGGTGATGACCGACATCAACGAATATCTCAGCTTTGTGCTCGGCATGTTCATGGCGTTTGGCATGACCTTCCAAGTACCGGTAGCGGTGGTGGTACTGGTGCGCATGGGTATGGTGACAGTCGAAAAACTGCGTGAAATACGGCCTTACGTGGTCGTCGGCGCGTTTGTGGTGGGTGCGATTTTTACCCCGCCAGACGTGGTGTCCCAATTCATGATGGCCATCCCGCTGTGGTTTCTCTATGAAACTGGAATTGTAGTTGCCGCCTGGACCGTCAAGGCCAAGGCAACCGAAACGGCCTCATAACGTACTTAGCCCCTAAGGAAACGCAGATTTAATCCGTTCGTGGTGAGCTTGTCGAACCATGGGCGG
>CAZMWC010000034.1:0-12722 GCA_964569805.1 uncultured Gallionella sp. | reverse complement strand
CCACGTCGCCGCCCAGCAGCGATTCCACCGCGCTCTTGATCTGGCTTTCCACCAGCCCGCCCATTTGCAGCACATTGGCGCGAATGGCTTCGAGTTCGGCATCAAACTGCCGTGAGATATGGTCATTGCTGGGCATGGCAGCTCCTCATAGATAATTGACCCCGCAGTCTAAACGACAATTGTGAAGGGTGGATGACAGTGGTGCGAGTACCCTTTGGCAGTAGGTCGGGTTAGCGTAGCGTAACCCGACGATGCCGCTTCACAAATGTCGGGTTACGCTACGCTAACCCGACCTACGCTGTTACGCGAAGTTTACGTTAAAGCATTTACACCGTCATCGTCTTCACACCTTCCGCCGTGCCGAGCAGCAGCACATCGGCGGCGCGGCGCGCGAACAAACCGTTGGTGACGACTCCGGCGATATGGTCCAGCGCGGATTCCAGCTCCACCGGATTCATGATCTGCAAGTTATGCACATCGAGGATGATGTTGCCGTTATCGGTGGTAAAGCCCTCGCGCAATTTTGGTTGCCCGCCCAATGCCACCAGTTGCCGCGCCACGGAGCTGCGCGCCATCGGGATCACCTCGATGGGCAGCGGGAATTTACCCAGCACATCCACCAGCTTGCTGGCATCGCACACGCAAATGAATTTTTTGCTTGCCGCCGCCACAATTTTTTCGCGCGTCAACGCGCCGCCGCCGCCCTTGATCATGTGCAGGTGGCGCGTGATCTCGTCCGCGCCGTCCACGTAAACCGGCAAATCACCCGCGTCATTCAGTGACAGCACCTCGATACCATGACCGCGCAAACGCTTGGCTGAAGCCTCCGAACTGGCGACGGCACCGCGTATTTTGTGCTTGATCCCGGCCAGTTCATCAATAAAAAAATTGGCCGTAGAACCGGTGCCCACACCGACGATACAATCGAACGGCACATATTCGATCGCGGCCTGCGCCACCGCGCGTTTCAAATCGTCCTGGCTCATCATTGTGCTCATCCGCTTTCAGTGTTTTTTGTTTGTGGCTGCGATTATCGCAGGAGTTAGGGGTTTTGTGGAATGCGATGGGTGCGATTCCAACTGATGTGGCGGGGCAATTCACGAATTGCCCGCACCAAATTCACGAATCGCACCTACCCAAATACGCGACCCATTGCCCCAGTGGTAACATGGCGGTTGTGAATCACATCACAACGGGAGGAATGACAATGCAGGTTCGTATCGTCGCCACTACACCCTTCACCGACCAAAAGCCCGGCACTTCCGGGTTGCGCAAGCGTGTGTCCGCCTTCCGACAGGCGCACTACCTGGAGAATTTCGTCCAGGCCATTTTTGACACCGTCACTGTGCCTGAAAATGCGACGCTGGTGCTGGGCGGCGACGGGCGTTTTTACAACCGCGAAGCGATACAAATCATTCTTAAAATGGCGGCAGCCAATGGTTTTGCGCGCGTGCTGGTCGGCAAAGGCGGCATTCTTTCCACCCCGGCGGCCTCCTGCGTGATCCGCAAATACCGGACTCACGGCGGCATCATCCTGTCCGCCAGCCACAATCCGGGCGGGCCGGACGGTGATTTCGGCATCAAATACAACACCGCCAACGGTGGTCCCGCGCCGGAAAAAATCACCGATGCGATTTACGCGGCAAGCAAACAAATCGCGCAATACCGTATCGCAGAAGCAGGTGATGTCGCGCTGGATACCATGGGTGACAGCCAGCTTGGTGACATGGTCGTATCGGTGATCGACCCGGTCGCCGACTATGCCGAATTGATGGAATCGCTGTTTGACTTCGGTGCGATCCGTGCGTTATTGAACAGCGGTTTCCGCATCAAGTTCGATGCCATGCACGCCGTTACCGGGCCGTATGCGCGCGAAATTTTTATAAACCGTCTGGCCGCCCCTTCGACCCACCACCCCGATGTAGGGGCGAATTCATTCGCCCTGACGTGCGACGGGCGAATGAATTCGCCCCTACACCCGGCGGACAGCGTGATGAACGCCGAACCGCTGCCGGATTTCGGCGGCGGCCATCCCGATCCGAATCTCACCTACGCGCACGAGCTGGTCGAAATTCTGTATGGCGACAACGCGCCGGATTTTGGCGCAGCCTCGGACGGCGATGGCGACCGCAACATGATTCTCGGCAAACATTTTTTTGTCACCCCTTCCGACAGCCTCGCCATCCTCGCCGCCAACGCGCACCTCGTACCGGGCTACCAGCGAGGTTTAGCGGGAATCGCGCGCTCCATGCCGACCAGCATGGCGGCAGATCGCGTGGCCAAAGCGCTCGGCATCCCCTGCTATGAAACCCCGACCGGCTGGAAATTTTTCGGCAATCTGATGGATGCGGGCAAGGTCACGCTGTGCGGCGAAGAGAGCTTCGGCACCGGCTCCGATCACGTGCGCGAAAAAGACGGTCTGTGGGCGGTGCTGTTCTGGCTCAACATCCTTGCGGTGCGCAAACAATCGGTGGAAACCGTGGTGCGCGAACACTGGGCGCGTTTCGGGCGCAACGTTTATTCGCGCCACGACTACGAAGGCATTCCATCCGAGGCCGCCAACGGCGTGATGCAATTGCTCAAGGACAGCTTCGCATCGCTCCAAGGCGCGCAATTCGGCCACTTGCAAGTCAAACTGTGCGACGACTTCAGCTACACCGATCCGGTGGACGGCAGCGTGAGCAGCGGGCAGGGAATACGCATCCTGTTCGTGGACGGCTCGCGCATCGTGTTCCGCCTGTCCGGCACCGGCACCGAAGGCGCGACGCTGCGCATCTATCTGGAATCATTCGAGCCGGATGTCGGCAAACATCACCTCGACGCGCAGGAATCGCTCGCCACCCTAACCAGCATCGCGCTGCGCATCTCCGAGCTGCGCCAACGCACCGGGCGCGACAAACCGACCGTGATTACCTGAAGCGGGGCGCAATTTCATCGACACCCTGCGGCGCGGTGGGTAGGGGCGATTCACGAATCGCCCGGACAATCTACCTTGTTGCAAAAAAGCTGCGTAGGATGGGTTGAGCGCAGCGATACCCATCAATTGAAATTACACCGATGGATATCGCTGCGCTCAACCCATCCTACGCTTGCGGACCCAGAACCCCCTCTAACTCCCCCTTGTCAGGGGGAGAACTGAACCACTCCTCCCCTGACAAGGGGAGGCTGGGAGGGGTTTGTAGCCCTAATGGACAACCCGGGTTTAAGTCAGACAGGCTGCTGGCTCCTTCTTGTTTTAGAAGGGGCAAGAATGCGGGACTTTTATTCAGGCAGGAAGGTTGGGGTTTATGGTGCGCTTAGTGCGGCTGCAAAGCCGGTAGAAGATAGTTGATGAAAGTTCAATACGGAGAAGAAATGGCGAATCACTCTGGCCCCGAGTCATGCGGTATGCACCGTGAGGTGCATGTCGAAGCGTTGACAGGGGAAACCGACAGGCCAGCCATTGAGCCGCGAAATCACAATTCTGGGATGCCGACGCTGTTAAGCGAAGCGGAAGGCAACATGGTGCACGATGCTAATCGCAAGTCGTGTACTGATCCCACGCGGTCGGAGAACCTGTGCATGTCGGGAAGTCTTTTACACGGAAGCAGCGAGATCTCATCGGTGCCCGGCGCAACATGGTCGGGCAGGGCTGGGAAGGTCAATGACCGTAATCCAGCCATTGACGCCGATGAGAAGTCGGATACGCCCATAGTACCGAAGAAGCCATCGAACAAAGGGATGTCCCCGGCGGAGATGGTGGAGGGAAGGGGTGTAGCCAAAGGGAATGCCGACGAATCCCCCGCGTCCCGGACTCAGAGCCGGAAACATGACGCGTCGACGGGGTTGGAAGGCATACGTGAAACCGCAAAACGGAACCGGAAGCTCCGGTTCACGGCACTGCTGCACCATGTTACACCGTCCTTGCTGGTGGAGAGCTTTTACGCACTTCGCAAGCAGGCGGCGGCAGGCGTGGACGGCGTGACGTGGCAGGAGTACGAGAATTTGCTCTATGGGCGGGTACACGAATTGCACCGCGAGATACATACAGGTGCGTACCGTGCACAACCGTCCCGGCGAGTCTTCATTCCCAAGGCGGACGGCAGGCTGCGTCCGCTGGGGATTGCAGCGCTGGAAGACAAGATTGTGCAACAGGCCATCACAACGGTACTGAATGCAATCTACGAGCAAGACTTCCTCGGGTTCTCGTACGGCTTCCGGCAAGGGCGGGGACAGCATGATGCTTTGGATGCTTTATCGGAAGGGATTGCCGGTCGGAAAGTGAACTGGATTCTGGATGCTGATATTCGCTCATTCTTTGATGAAATTGATCATGAATGGATGATACGGTTTCTGGAACACCGGATTGCTGATGGTCGTGTAATCCGACTGATCCGAAAATGGCTGACGGCAGGCGTGATAGAGGGTGGTCGCCGCGTGGCATCTATGCGCGGAACACCTCAAGGTGCCGTTATTTCGCCGTTGCTGGCGAATATCTATTTGCACCATGCGCTTGATCAATGGGCGCATCAATGGCGACAACGACACGCTGTTGGCGATGTCATCCTTGTTCGCTATGCAGATGGCAGTGTGATGGGGTTTCAGTATGAAGGCGAGGCAAAGCGATTTCTAGCAGCAATGCGAGAACGCCTGTCCAAATTTAAATTGGAGCTTCATCCGGACAAAACGCGGCTTATCCAGTTTGGGCGATACGCTGCGGAACGATGCCGGAAACGTGGAGCGGGAAAGCCGGAGACATTTGACTTTCTCGGTTTTACGCACTGCTGTGGTCAGTATAGCGATGGTTTCAAAATCGTCAGGTTGACGGTCAAGAAACGGATGCGTGCAACGCTGGCGGCGATACGTGAAACTCTGATGCGGCGACGCCATGAACCGATCCCGGTCGTAGGACGCTGGCTGGGGCGAGTGGTAAAAGGATATTTCAATTACTACGCAGTACCAGGCAATATGTGTCGGCTGAGCGCCTTCCGCACCGAAGTAAGCCGCGCTTGGCGGCATGCGCTGATGCGAAGAAGCCAACGGCACAAGTTGCAATGGTCTCGGTTCGGAAGGCTGGTCAAGAAATATCTTCCGCCATGTAGGGTGGTTCATCCACTTCCGCATGAGCGATTTTACGTCAATACTTCTGGCAGGAGCCGTATGCAGTAGTGCTGCAAGTACGGATCTGTGCGGGGGGCGTCAGGTAACTGGCGTCCCTACCGCGACCCAATAATTGCTAAAGCCATCGCAATCATTTAATCTTGAAACTCACATGAAGGAGCGACAATGGGCGTTACCTACGCAGATTTAAGATTAGCCAACGATGCGCGTGAAGATTTGGAAGAGATCGATGCGAGCGCGGTGGTTGACACAGGCGCATTGCATTTGTGCATCCCCGAACACGTCGCAATGCAATTGCAACTAAAAACAAGATCACAACGCGAGGTGCAAACCGCAGATGGCAAATCGCACATGGTTGACTATGTTTCACCTGTCCGCATATCGATGCTTGGGCGTGAGTGTGTGACAGGCGCGCTGGTCATAGGTAACCAGGTATTGCTTGGCGCAATCCCGATGGAAGATATGGATTTGATTGTTGAGCCCGCCAGATTGCGCGTAAGCGTGAACCCGTTAAGCCCTAATATCCCGCTGTCGCTGGCAAAGGGGCTTTTGTAACAACCAGTATCGTGAACCGGAAATAACGGAACATGCTCAAAACCCGTAGGGCGGAAAAGCGTAGTGCCTTCCGCCGTATGATCTCCATTCGGCGGATAGCTTTGCATAGCCATCTGACTAAGCGATCAAAAAACGATCGCCAAGTCATTGGTTAACGCCTTCGGCTCATCCGCCCTACATAGAGAGCACGTAGGGCGCAATAAGCGCAGCGCATTGCGCCGGATGTTTGTGAGCGTACCTGCGGCGCAATGCCCGTTGCCCTTCGGCAATCTCAGGAGAGCGTTATTGCGCCCTACGAAGCTACCGACCCAGCCGTATCGGGCGTTGGTGCTGCTGTTCGGCATCATTGGCATCGCCGGGATATACTTGGAGGCGTGCTGCCAGAAACTCGTGCCGCCAAAGGCATAAAACAGCTTTCGGGCGGTCTGCTGGTGTTTCATACCTCGCAATACATCGCGTCTTTTGCGGCGCGATGAGATCGGGAAACGGAAGGCGGGCAGTCGTTCCACCCCATTCACAACAACCAAAAGGAGATAAGCATGAATCGGCAACGGCGGCATCATTATCGCGATTGGCGCGGCCCGGATGGAAGGGGTGAGCCGTATGCCGGTCGGCGCGAAGTTATTCTTTTCCGCCATCAGGGACGGCAACCGCTTCCCTGCGGCCAAACATTGAGGGTTCCGGGTTGAGCCTCCTGCCACGCACACCGCTGGCCATTTTCGCCGTTGTCAGCCTGCTGCTGATCGTCCTCACGGCGATGGCGACCGGCTATGTGCAGTCGAGCTTCTTCCGCGACGCGGTGATCCAGCGCGAGGCGGTGATCGTGCGCGATCTGGCCACCGCCATCGCCGCGCGCGACCTGCGCGCCGAAGATCTCGACTATCCCGGCGACGCGGCGGCGCAGATCAACCTCCAGCGCCGCTTCGCTATCCTCGCCGAGCTGTCCGGCGTGGCGCGCATCAAGGTGTTTAACGCCGACCACGTGGTGGTCTGGTCGGACGACCCTGCGCTGATCGGCCACCGCCTGGAACAGGACCGACACCTGGCGCAAGCTATCACCGGCGGTGTCGCGGCGGTGTTCGATCCCGGCCTGCGTCCCTCGCATGCCGGCGAATCGTTACCCGCCATTCCCCTCATCGAGTTCTACGTGCCCTTTTCGGTGGCGAAACCCGGCAGCGCCGGCGAAAAGGTGTATGGCGCAATGGCGCTCTACCGCTCGGCGGAGGGGCTGACCGCAACGCTGGAGCGCGGCCTGATCCTGCACTGGCTGGTCAAGGCCGTGGGCGGCGTGATCCTGTTCGCCACTATCGTCTGGCTGTTCCGCAGCGTCTACCGCCGTCAGCGCGAAGCGGAACACCAGTTTCAGCAGCTCTCCGGCGAACACGCGCGCATCGTGCAAATGGAGAAACTCTCGGCGATGGGCCAGATGGTCGGCGAAATCGCCCACCAGTTCAACAACCCGCTGGTCGGTGTCATCAACCTGGCGCAACGCGCGGAAAAGCACTGCGACGATCCGGCACGCGTGAAGGAACTTGCCGGCGAGATCCGCAAGGCCGGCGAGCATTGCAGCGGCTATGTGCAGCGCATGCTGCGCTTCACGCAGTTGGCGCGCTCCGAGCCGCAGCCGGTGGCGCTCGATGCGCTGATCCATGAAACTGCGACATTTTTCCGCCAGACCGTCGGTGCGACACCGGAAATTGTCTGCGACACCGGTGCCGTTGCCATGGCGAAAGCCGACCCGGTGTTGCTGCGCCATGCGCTGTTTAACCTGATCCAGAACGCGGCGCAGGCCGATCCGCGCGGACCGGTGACGGTGGCCCTGGCCGCGGCGACACGCGAAGGTATCGTCGGCTGGCAAGTGTCAGTGGCCGACTGCGGGCCGGGCATCGCGCCCGAGGCGGCGAAAAAGTTGTTCGTACCCTTCTTCAGCACGCGGCCCGGCGGCACCGGGCTCGGGCTTTCCGTGGCCCGCCACATCGCCGTGCATCACGGCGGCGACTTGTGGGCGGAGGATAATCCCGGCGGCGGCGCGCGTTTCGTGCTGTGGCTGCCGGCACAGGATGGCGAGATATGAAACCGAAAATACTGCTGGTCGACGACGACCCCTTCACCCAATATCTATTCAAGGACCTGCTGCGCGACCGCGCGGCGGAACTGCGCATCGCGGGGAATCTCGCCCAGGCGCGCACGGCCTTCCGCCAGACGGACTTCAACCTGATCGTGCTCGACCAGCGCCTGCCCGACGGCAACGGCCTCGACCTGTTCGCCGAATTGCGGCGCGAGCGCCCGCGCCAGGTCGCCATCCTCATCACCGCCTACGCCGAGGTGAAGGATGCCCTGCGCGCGGTACGGGAGGGCCTGTTTGACTACCTGACCAAGCCCTTCGAGAACCCGGAGGAGCTCGATGCCGTCATCGTGCGCGCGCTCGAATTGGACCGCGCCTACCGCGAGATCGGCGAACTGCGCGCCACGCTGGAAGCCCGGCGCGACGGCCCGACCATCATCGGCCGCTCCGCCGCCATCGAGGGGCTGCTGATGATGGCGCGGCGGGTGGCACCGCTCGACACCTCGGTGCTGATCGAGGGCGAGAGCGGCACCGGCAAGGAACTCGTGGCGCAACTCATCCATGCGTTGAGCCCGCGCGCCAAACGTCCTCTGCTCGAAGTGAATTGCGGCGCGCTGTCGGAAACCCTGCTCGAAAGCAGCCTGTTCGGCTACGAAAAGGGTGCCTTCACCGGTGCCGTGCGCGCCACCGCCGGCATCATCGAGGAGGCGGACGGCGGCACGCTGTTCCTCGACGAGATCGCCGACATGAGCCCCAAGCTCCAGGCCAGCCTGCTGCGCGTGTTGCAGGAGCACAGCTTCGTCCGCCTCGGCGGCACGACACCGTGCAAGAGCGATTTTCGCCTGGTCTGCGCTACCAACAAGCCGCTGGAGGAAGAGGTGCGCGCCGGACGTTTCCGCGCCGACCTCTACTACCGCATCAACGTCGTCGCCCTGCACATCCCGCCGCTGCGGGATCGGCCCGAGGACGTGATGCCGCTGGCGATGTTCTTCCTCGATCGTTTCAACCGCAAGTTCGGCCGCGAAGTCTGTTGCGAAGTCGGCCCCTTCACGCCCGAGGCGGCCAGCGCATTGGAAGCGGCATCCTGGCCGGGCAATGTGCGCCAGCTCGAACACGTCGTGGAGCGGGTGGTGGCAGTCAAATCCGGCGGCCTCGTCGGCATGACCGACCTTGGCAGCCTCGGCGGTACCGCGCCGTCTGCGCCGTCCGCACCAATGGGTGCGCTGGCGTTCTACCGCGATGCGCGCGACGGCTTCGACCGGGACTACTTCACCCGGCTGATGGCCGAGGCGGGGGGCAATGTCTCGGAAGCGGCGCGCCTGTCGGGTCTCGCCCGGCAGAATCTCTACCCACACCTGAAACGCCACGGACTTGTCATGGATGCATGACGACCGTCATGTGTTCATGACGGCACAATAAAACGTGCGGCCTTGGCCTTGGCACACCATCATTATGATTTTATTTGGAAATATTGAATAATATCATCTGGCACGCTGTTTGCTCTTATCTATGTTTGGTTACCCCCTTTCAGGGTTGCCACTTTTACCAGAGGAGAGACCATGCAGCAAAAGAAAACCATGCAAAGGAAGATCATCGCCGCAAGTGTTGCCGCCGTCATCGCCGGCCCGGCACTTGCTGCAGACCCGGCGACCCTCAAATGGGACAGCGTGCCCAAGAGCCAGTTCACCCTGTTCTATCCGGGCCAAGCCACCCAGGAATGGATCACGAGCGCCGGGCACAAGGCCGGCGCCACGGGCGTCAATGAAGGCAAGAACTGCCAGTCCTGCCACGCCGACGAAGAAGCCGACATCGGCAAGACCCTGGTCAGCGGCAAGAAGCTGGAGCCCACGCCGATCGCTGGCAAGCCCGGTTCGGTCAAGGTGACCGTGCAGGCGGCCTACGACAAGGAGTATTTCTACCTCAAGGCAAGCTGGCCGACCAACCTCAAGGAGGCCGGTGCTTTCCACAACTACAAGGGTTTCAAGGGCGGCAAGTGGTCGACCTACGGCAGCAACCGCACCGACAAGGATGTGAAGGCCGGCACCTCCAAGGTTTCCTACGAGGATCGCTTCAACTTCATGCTCGGCGACAACAAGGGTGGCGTAGCCAACTTCGCGAACCAGGGCTGCTGGGTCACCTGCCACAACTCCATGCGCGACACGCCCAACGAGCCAACCAAGGACCAGGTTCAAGCTCATCCGGTGCTGGGCAAGGACGGCATGAAGAAGAGCGACATCCGCAAATACTTGACCGAAACCCGCACCGAGATGAACGATGCCGGCGGCTGGGACAAGCTGAAGCCGAAGGCCGAACTCGACGCGCTGATGGCCAAGGGCACCTTCCTCGACCTCTGGCAGGCGCGCGCCTATCGCTCCATCCCGGTCGGCAAGGCGGACGATTCCTACGTCTTCCAGTACCGCAACTTCGATTCGGGCAAGAAGCCTTTCGACAGCAACTGGGACGGCGAGAAGAAGCAGCCCAAGTTCATGTTCGACCCGGCCAAGAACAAGGGCGCTGTGGCACTCAGCGCAGCGCAGTTCCGCGACCCGAAGGCACCGAAGCTGGACAACACCAACAGCGTGCCCTTCGACGCGGCCAAGCTCAAGGACGGCGACATCCTCCCCGGCTTCATCCTCAACACCAAGACAGACGGTTCGGCCGACGACCTGAATGCCAGCGGCAAGTGGGAAAACGGCATGTGGACCATGACCATCTGGCGCAAGTTGAGCACCGGTCAGAAGGACGACGTGACGCTGGTTCCGGGCCAGACCTACCCGATGGGCCTGGCGGTGCATGACGACAACGTCACCACGCGCTTCCACTACGTGAGCCTGCCGATGAAGCTATCGCTCGGCAAGAAGGAGGGGCACATCAATGCCGTTGAACTCAAGTGATCCGGTAAAGCCTTCACGCGCCCGCCGGCTGTGGGGCGCGCTGCACGGCTTCTTCAGTAGCCCGCTGAAAGGTGCGCTGGCGCTACTCGGCATCGTGGTGGTGCTGGGCGTTGCCTTCGTCGCCGCCGAGGAACTCAACATCCGGGGCAACTCGACCGAGTTCTGCATCTCGTGCCACTCGATGAGCGCCTATGTGTATGAGGAGTTCAAGACCTCGAAGCATTACACCAGCGCGTCCGGCGTGCGGCCCCAGTGCGGCAGTTGCCACGTGGCCAAGCGGTTCTGGCCGGCGGTTTACGACCACATGATGGGCACGCATGATCTCATCGCCGAGTTCTCGCACGACTGGACCAAGCCGGAAAACTTCGAGGCCAAGCGGTCAAAGATGGCGGAGAAGGCGCGGCTGAAGATGCTGGGCGAGAACAGCGATACCTGCCGCAGTTGCCACAACTTCGAGGCGATCGCACCCACGCGCAAGCGCGGCGAACGGGCGCACGAAGATGCAAAGAAGAAGGGCAAGACCAACTGCATCGCGTGTCATTACAACCTGGTTCACAAGGAAGCACCGCTGACCCCCGCCTTCTCGCAGGCGATCAAGGAGTTCAGCAACTAAGCGCAGCAAACGGACGGGGGGATATCCCTCCCGTCCGGTTTATTCTTTACAACTTTAATTTTTGGGAGTAATTACAATGCAAAAGAAACTGATCGCAATCGCAATCGCAGCCGCTCTGGCACCTGCAGCAGCCATGGCCGACACCAGCAATGTAGTGGTTTACGGCAAGATGAACATGTCCTATGACCGCTTCGATAATGACGCGGCTACCAACAACACCGCTTCATTTGTTTCTAACAACTCTTCCCGCCTGGGCTTCAAGGGCAGCGAAGATCTGGGTGATGGTTTGAAGGCGGTGTGGCAAATAGAAGCTGGTGTCGCTGCGGACGGTGAAACCACGCAAGGCGCTTTGAATTCTGTTCGCGATACTTTCGTCGGCCTCAGCGGCGGCTTCGGTGCCGTGACTGTTGGTCGTCAATCCTGGTTTAACCTGTTTAAGAATGAAGCCAGCCTGTTCGACGACCAAATCGGTAATCCTGGCATATGGACCGATAAAGGTGGCCGTGCCAACAACTCCATCAAGTATGCCACGCCGAACATGAACGGTTTTGATGCTTCCGTCACCTATGTCACACCGGGTATTGGTACTACTGGTGTCTCCACCGAGGGCGCTGACGATGCTTTCGATAGCTCCTACGCGTTGAAGGCCAGCTACAAAAATGGCCCGATGTATGCGTCCTTGACCCACCTCAATCAAGCTCATGCCACGGCAAATACTAACCCTGACGCGAAAACCACTTCGATTGCCGGCACTTATGATTTCGGCGTGGGTAAAGTGGTTGCGCAGTATGTGAAATTTTCCGATGCCGCCAACGTTACCGGTGTTGACTACAATGTTTCAACCATCGGCGGCAGCTACAATGTGACCGGCAAGAGCAAGATCAAGGCGCAATACACCCGTGCTGGCGATGGCATTAACAGTGCCACCTCTACCGATGATGGCGCGAACATGATCGCCCTCGGCTACGATTACAGCTTGTCCAAGCGCACCATTGCGTATGTTGCCTATGCCCGTGCCAGCAATGACACTAATTCCAACGATTATAGTGTAGGCGGCAAAGGCCACGATGCAAATCTGGCAGTCACCAGCACTGGCAAAGACCCATCCGCATTCTCCGTCGGCATGATACATAATTTTTAATGTACGCATGACTTGATGGAAATGGTAATAGGAGACAGAACACCGTTTCCTGGTTGTTGAAAACGGGCATCTCAGGATGCCCGTTTTTTTCGCCCTGTCCCGTAGGGGCGATGCGTGACGCGGGGTGCACGGTAGGGGCGATTCACGAATCGCCCGGGTTCAGCACGTAGCACGGTAGGGGCGATTCACGAATCGCCCGGGTTCAGGCACGTAGGGCGCAATAAGCGCAGCGCATTGCACGTTGCCCTTCGGCAAGCTCAAGAGAGCGTTATTGCGCCCTACGAAGCTGCGCTTGCTTGCTCACCTTTTGGGAGAATCATTTTGTAGGAGCGGGCCATGCCCGCGATCAGGTAA
>CAZMWC010000033.1:0-12889 GCA_964569805.1 uncultured Gallionella sp. | reverse complement strand
GGTTTGGTGCGTTCAAATTTGCTCTTTGCCATGATTTCCGCCTCTTAATCTAAAAGTTGATCTGGATCCAAAAATTATTTTTTGCTCATGATTGCTTCGGCAACACTCTTTGGCGCTTCAGTATAGTGTTTGAATTCCATGGTGTAGGTCGCGCGACCCTGCGTTGCGGAACGCAGCGCAGTGGAATAGCCAAACATTTCCGCCAGTGGCACCTCAGCCTTGACTACCTTGCCACCACCGGCCATGTCGTCCATCCCTTGCACCATACCGCGACGCGAGGACAAATCACCCATTACTGTGCCGGTATAGTCTTCCGGCGTTTCCACCTCCACCGACATCATCGGTTCAAGCAGCACCGGGCTGGCTTTGCGCATACCCTCCTTGAAGCCCATTGAAGCCGCCATCTTGAAGGCGTTTTCATTGGAGTCCACGTCATGGTACGAACCGTCAAACAGCGTGACCTTCACATCTACCACCGGGTAGCCAGCCAACACGCCATTCGGCAGCGTATCCTCCAACCCCTTCCTGACAGCCGGAATAAATTCGCGCGGCACGGAACCGCCCTTGATGGCATCGACAAACTCAAAGCCCTTGCCGGCCTCATTCGGTTCTACCTTCAACCACACGTGACCGTATTGGCCGCGACCACCAGACTGTTTGACGAATTTACCTTCGACTTCAACCGATTTGCGGATGGCTTCGCGATAAGCCACTTGCGGTGCACCAACATTGGCTTCCACGCCAAACTCACGCTTCATGCGTTCAACCAGAACTTCCAGGTGCAACTCACCCATACCGGAAATAATCGTTTGCCCCGATTCCTCATCGGAGCGCACACGAAACGACGGGTCTTCCTGCGCCAGACGGTTCAATGCAAGTCCCATCTTCTCTTGGTCAACTTTAGTCTTTGGTTCAACTGCAACATGTATCACCGGCTCCGGGAATACCATACGTTCCAGAATAATTTCCTTGGCAGGATCGCACAAAGTATCGCCTGTGGTTGCTTCTTTCAGACCTACCGCAGCAGCGATATCGCCTGCAAAAACCTCTTTGATTTCTTCGCGCTCGTTGGCATGCATCAGCAAAATACGGCCCACACGCTCTTTGCGCCCCTTGATCGGGTTGTAAATAGAGTCCCCGGATTTCAACATGCCGGAATAAACACGGAAGAAAATCAACTGCCCAACAAATGGGTCAGTCATAATTTTGAAGGCCAAACCAGCAAATGGTTCGTCATCACTAGCCTTGCGCTCGCCGATAGTACCATCCGGCAATTCCCCCTTCACCGGCGGAATGTCAGTTGGTGCCGGCAGGTACTCGACCACCGCATCCAGCATGGCCTGTACGCCCTTGTTCTTAAATGCCGAGCCGCACATCATCGGAATGATTTCACCGGCGATGGTGCGTATGCGCAGGCATGTCTTAATATCTGCCTCTGACAAGTCACCTTCCTCGAGATACTTGTTCATCATCTCTTCGGATGCTTCGGCAGCAGTTTCTACCATCTTTTCACGCCACTCGTTACATGTGGCAACCAAATCTGCCGGAATATCGCGCAGATCGAATTTCATACCTTGAGAGGCTTCGTCCCAGTAAATAGCCTTCATGCGCACCAGATCGACGACACCCTCAAATTTTTCTTCGGCACCGATTGGCACCTGAATAGGTATCGGGTTGGCGCGCAGACGGGTACGCATTTGTTCGTACACCTTGAAGAAGTTCGCGCCCTGGCGATCCATCTTGTTGACGAAAGCCAAACGCGGCACGCCGTACTTGTTGGCCTGACGCCACACCGTTTCAGACTGCGGCTGCACACCGCCCACGGCGCAATACACCATACAGGCACCATCCAGCACACGCATGGAACGCTCAACTTCGATAGTAAAGTCCACGTGACCCGGCGTATCGATAATATTGATGCGATGTTCAGGGAAAGAATTATCCATCCCTTTCCAAAAACAGGTAGTCGCCGCAGAAGTGATGGTAATGCCGCGCTCCTGCTCCTGCTCCATCCAGTCCATGGTGGCGGCGCCATCATGGACTTCACCGATTTTGTGATTCACACCGGTATAGAACAGGACACGCTCTGTGGTGGTAGTTTTGCCTGCGTCAATATGCGCGCTGATGCCGATATTGCGATAACGTTCGATGGGGGTTTTACGTGCCACGATGAATACCTAACTATAAATCTGATTAGCGCTACAAAAATTAGAACCTGAAATGCGAGAAAGCCTTGTTCGCTTCGGCCATACGGTGTACTTCTTCGCGCTTCTTCACCGCGCCACCGCGACCCTCTGACGCATCGATCAGCTCACCCGCCAAACGCATACCCATGGACTTCTCGCCACGCTTGCGCGCTGCTTCGCGCAACCAGCACCTGGTAGTTTGCGCCGCCAACACGGCGACTTTTTACTTCGACCTGCGGCTTGGCATTATTCAACGCGAGATTGAAAACCTCGATCGCATCTTTGCCGGTTTTCTTGACGATTTGCTCCAACGCGCCGTACAAAATGCGCTCGGCAACTGACTTCTTGCCTGCGGTCATCAGCACGTTTACGAACTTGGACAAATCCTGATTGCCGAATTTTGGATCGGGCAGAACTTCGGGTTTGGGGACTTCTCTGCGTCTTGGCATATCTTAAACCTCGTGTTATCTGGCTAATGGAATGTGAAATGTGAAATGTGAAATGTGAAATGTGAAGCCTTTACGTTTCACCTTTCACTTTTCACCTTTCACCAGTTTTTATGCCTTCTTGGCACGCTTCGCGCCGTACTTGGAGCGAGATTGCTTACGGTCTTTCACGCCAGCCGTATCAAGACTACCGCGCACCATGTGGTAACGCACGCCCGGCAAATCCTTTACGCGGCCACCGCGCAGCAATACCACCGAGTGCTCCTGCAAGTTATGCCCTTCGCCGCCAATGTAGCTGATCACCTCGAAGCCGTTTGTCAATCGCACCTTGGCCACCTTACGCAACGCAGAGTTAGGCTTCTTTGGTGTCGTGGTATAGACACGAGTACACACGCCACGCTTTTGCGGAGAGCCTGCCAAAGCTGGCACTTTGCTCTTTTCTACGATTGCGACACGCGGCTTGCGGATTAACTGATTAATGGTTGGCATTATCTACACATCCTAAATTATTCTAAAATTCCGTTAAAAATCAAAATATAAAAAAACATACCGTCGCAGCGTGACAAAAATTCATCCGCTGCGACGGAAAAAGGGTTGCGAATTCTATGGAGAAACACTAGGTGTGTCAAGCAATTCGCCTGACACGACCTCTTCTGCCTCTTGCAATTCGCGCCCTTCTGCCACATCGATCCCCAAACGCTGTTTACGCCGTGTGGTGTGATAGGCCAATCCGGTGCCGGCCGGGATCAGGCGACCCACAATGACATTCTCCTTCAGGCCACGCAGATCGTCGCGCTTGCCCATGATCGCCGCTTCAGTCAATACACGCGTGGTCTCCTGGAACGATGCCGCAGAAATGAACGAATCGGTGGACAATGATGCCTTGGTAATACCCAGCAGCACATCAATAAAATTCGCCGGGTTCTTACCTGCGGCAAGCATTTTTTCGTTCTCTACCAAGAGGTCGGCACGTTCAACCTGCTCACCCGTGATAAAACGAGTATCGCCCACTTCGCTAATTTGCACGCGACGCAACATCTGACGAACGATCACCTCGATGTGCTTATCGCTGATCTTTACGCCCTGCAGGCGATAAACCTCCTGCACCTCATCGGTAATGTAACGAGCCAACGCATCCACACCCAGCAAGCGCAGGATGTCATGCGGGTCGGCCGGGCCGTCCACGATCATTTCCCCCTGATTGACTACTTGGCCATCATGCGCCAGCACATGTTTTTCCTTGGAGATCAGGAACTCGTTAGCGATACCGTCCACATCCGTGATCACCAAGCGCTGTTTGCCCTTGGTATCTTTGCCGAACGAAACCGTACCCGTACATTCGGCCAGCATGCCGGCATCCTTGGGCACACGTGCTTCAAACAGCTCGGCTACGCGTGGCAAACCGCCGGTAATGTCGCGCGTCTTGCTGCTCTCCTGCGGGATGCGCGCCAGCACATCGCCCACTCCGACATGTTGGCCATCTTCGACGGTGATAATCGAGCCGGTTTGCAAAGTCACGCTGACAGCCGTATCGGTTCCGGCCAACTTGACCTCATGACCGTCATCGCCAATCAAACGTACCATGGGGCGCAATACAGCCTTGCTTTGCGCGCTGGCGCGCTGTTTGGGGTCGATGACAACCAATGTGGACAGGCCAGTCACATCGTCGATCTGTTTGGCAACCGTCACACCCTCTTCAACATTCTGGAAGCTAACTTTTCCGGCGTATTCGGTAACAATCGGACGTGTATGCGGATCCCAGGTTGCCAAGACTACGCCGGCACGAACCACATCGCCCTGTTTGGCCGTCAAAACCGCGCCATAAGGAACCTTGTGGCGCTCGCGCTCACGACCATGATCGTCGGCAATGACAACTTCCGCGCTGCGTGCCACGACAATCAACTCACCTCGCACGGTTGTTACCACGCGCATGTTTTGGCTATATTTCAGCACACCATTGGACTTGCTTTCCACCTGGCTTGCCACGACGGTACGCGAAGCCGCGCCGCCGATGTGGAAAGTGCGCATAGTCAATTGAGTGCCCGGCTCGCCGATAGACTGCGCGGCAATCACGCCCACCGCCTCGCCCACATTGATCATGCCGCCACGTCCCAGATCGCGGCCATAACATTTTGCGCACAAACCAAAACGAGTTTCACAATTCAGCGGGGTGCGCACGCGCACTTCGTCAATACCCAATGCCTCGATCCGCTCTACCGCCGTTTCATCCAGCAGTACGCCCGCCTCATAAAGTGTCTCGGCAGTTTCCGGGCTGACCACATCCGCGCTCACCACACGGCCCAGGATACGTTCGCGCAATGCCTCGATAACCTCGCCACCTTCGACGATAGCTTTCATCGCCGTGCCGTTTTCGGTGCCGCAATCGTCCTCAATCACTACCAGATCTTGCGTTACATCCACCAGCCGCCGGGTCAAATAACCCGAGTTTGCCGTCTTCAACGCAGTATCCGCCAAGCCCTTGCGCGCACCGTGTGTGGAAATGAAGTACTGCAGCATGTTCAACCCCTCGCGAAAGTTCGCGGTGATCGGGGTTTCGATGATAGAGCCATCCGGCTTGGCCATCAGGCCGCGCATCCCGGCAAGCTGGCGAATCTGCGCAGCCGAACCGCGCGCACCGGAATCAGCCATCATGTAGATGGAATTGAACGATTCCTGCATTACCGGCTTGCCCTTTTCCATACGAGGCTTGCCAGTCATGCGATCAAGCACCGGCTCACTACCCAACTGCTCCATCATCGCCTTGGCCACGATGTCGCCGGTGCGCCCCCAGATATCCACTACCTTGTTGTAGCGTTCACCGTCGGTAACCAAACCAGAGGTGTACTGCATGTGGATTTCATGCACTTCTTTTTCAGCTGCGCCGATTAACTCGTTCTTTTGGGGTGGCATCAACATATCATCCACGCAGATCGAGATGCCAGCACGGGTCGCGTAAGCAAAACCGGTGTACATCAATTTATCCGCCATGATCACGGTATTGCGCAGACCGCACTGGCGGAAGCTGGCATTGATCAGGCGCGATATTTCCTTCTTCTTGAGCGCCTTATTGATCAGTGCGAACGGCAGCCCGGCAGGTAACACTTCGGACAACAAGGCACGGCCCACCGTCGTTTCATAGCGCACCTGTTTTTCCATCAGCTCGCCATTTTCATCCTTGTGCGCCTCTTTTAGGCGCACTACCACCTTGGCCTGCAACTCGACTTCGCGCGACTCGTAAGCACGCGATACTTCGGCGATATTGGCGAACATTGAACCTTCGCCCAGAGCACCAATTTTTTCACGGGTCATGTAATACAAACCCAACACGATGTCTTGCGACGGAACGATGATAGGTTCGCCGTTAGCGGGCGACAGCACGTTGTTGGAGGCCAGCATCAGGGTGCGGCATTCCATCTGCGCTTCTAACGATAGCGGCACGTGAACGGCCATCTGGTCACCGTCAAAGTCGGCGTTGAACGCGGAGCAAACCAGCGGGTGCAACTGAATCGCCTTGCCTTCGATCAGGATCGGCTCAAATGCCTGGATACCCAAACGATGCAGTGTTGGCGCACGATTCAGCATCACCGGATGTTCGCGGATCACTTCCTCGAGAATATCCCACACGACAGGCTCTTCAGCCTCGACCATACGTTTGCTGGCCTTGATGGTAGTTGCCAGACCCATCGCTTCGAGACGGCTAAAAATAAACGGTTTGAACAATTCCAATGCCATCTTTTTCGGCAGGCCGCATTGATGCAACTTCAACTGCGGTCCCACCACAATGACTGAACGGCCGGAATAATCGACACGCTTACCCAGCAAATTCTGGCGGAAACGTCCGCTCTTGCCTTTGATCATGTCGGCCAATGACTTCAGCTGACGCTTGTTCGCACCGGTCATCGCCTTGCCGCGGCGACCATTGTCCAGCAGCGAATCCACTGCTTCCTGCAACATGCGCTTTTCGTTGCGCACGATAATGTCCGGTGCTTTTAACTCGAGCAAACGGCGCAGACGGTTGTTACGGTTGATCACGCGGCGATACAAATCGTTCAGATCAGAAGTCGCAAAACGGCCACCGTCCAGCGGAACCAACGGGCGCAGTTCTGGCGGCAACACTGGCAGCACTTCCATCACCATCCATTGCGGCTTGATACCGGAAGCGTTGAACGCCTCCAATACTTTCAGCCGCTTGGCATATTTCTTGATTTTTGTTTCGGAACCGGTTGCAGCCAAATCAGCGCGTATGGTTTCGATTTCACCCGTGACATCCAATCCACTCAAGAGCGCGCGTATCCCTTCCGCTCCCATCATGGCGTTGAATTCGTCACCAAACTCTTCAGTTTTGGCGAGATAATCATCTTCAGACAGCAGTTGGCCACGATTCAACGGGGTCATGCCGGGCTCGGTGACAACGTAGGCCTCGAAATACAATACACGCTCGATGTCACGCAGGGTCATATCCAGCACCATGCCGAGGCGGGAAGGCAATGATTTCAGAAACCAGATATGGGCGACTGGCGAAGCCAATTCAATATGCCCCATGCGCTCACGGCGCACCTTGGACAAGGTAACTTCGACACCGCATTTTTCGCAAATCACGCCGCGATGCTTTAGGCGCTTGTATTTACCGCACAAGCACTCATAGTCCTTGACCGGTCCGAAAATCTTGGCGCAGAACAACCCATCGCGCTCCGGTTTGAAGGTGCGATAGTTGATGGTTTCAGGTTTTTTAACTTCGCCGTAAGACCAAGAGCGAATCTTCTCCGGTGATGCGAGGCCGATTTTGATCGCATCAAATTCTTCTTTTTGCGTGACCTGCTTGAATAAATCCAGTAGTGATTTCATGTGTGACTCCTAAAATCTTGGTGAGTGGTGAGTAGCAAGTGGTGAGTGGGGAAGGTGTGGCCTTTCCACTCCCTACTTCCCACTCACTACTTACCAGCACTTAATGTCTTACCAAATCCATATCAATACCCAAAGAACGAATTTCCTTGATGACCACATTGAAGGATTCCGGCATACCAGCATCAATCTTATGATCGCCCTTGACGATGCTTTCATAAACCTTGGTACGCCCCGCCACATCGTCCGATTTGACAGTCAGCATTTCCTGCAGCGTGTAAGCCGCACCGTAGGCTTCCAGTGCCCACACTTCCATTTCGCCGAAACGCTGGCCACCGAACTGCGCCTTGCCGCCCAGCGGCTGTTGCGTCACCAGGCTATACGGCCCGGTAGAACGCGCATGCATCTTGTCATCAACCAAGTGATGCAGTTTGAGCACATGCTTGTAGCCGACCGTTACCTGGCGATCGAACGCCTCGCCGGTGCGTCCGTCATACAGCGTGGTTTGGCCGGACAACGGCAGATCTGCCAGTTCCAGCATGTACTTGATTTCTTCTTCGCTGGCACCGTCGAACACCGGTGTGGCAAATGGCACACCGTGCTTCAAATTGCAGCACAAACCAATAATCTCGTCATCGCTGAAATCATCCAGATCAACGGCCTGCCCATTGTGGTGGTTGTATATCTTGTTCAGGAATTTGCGCACTTCAGTGATCTTGGCATTCGCTTGCAGCATGTCATCGATCTTCTTGCCCAACCCTTTGGCCGCCCAACCCAAGTGCGTTTCCAATATCTGGCCGATATTCATACGCGACGGCACACCCAGCGGGTTCAGCACCACATCCACCGGCGTGCCATCCGCCATGTATGGCATGTCTTCCACCGGCACGATGCGTGACACCACGCCCTTATTACCGTGGCGACCTGCCATCTTGTCGCCGGGCTGCAAGCGGCGCTTCACCGCGACATATACCTTAACCATTTTCTGTACACCGGCCTGCAACTCGTCGCCCTGCGTCAATTTCTTCTTTTTCAGCTCAAATGCCGCATCGAAATCGATACGCTTCTGCGCTAGGCCTTCCTTGACTTGCTCCATCTGTGCAGCCACCTCGTCATCCGCCACGCGAATATCGAACCAATAATGATGCTCGATGCTGTGCAGATATTCCTTATTCAACTTGCTACCCTTGGCCAGCTTCTTCGGGCCACCGTTAGCAGTCTTGTTGTGCAACAATTTTTCCAGACGCGCAAACACGTCTGCTTCCACGATGCGCATCTGATCGGCCAAATCTTTCTTATAGCGATTCAGTTCGTCGTCGATAATCTGCTGCGCACGCTGGTCGCGTTGCAGCCCTTCGCGAGTGAACACTTGCACATCGATCACCGTACCGGAAACACCGGCATCCACACGCAAACTGGTGTCTTTCACATCGGATGCTTTTTCACCAAAGATGGCGCGCAACAGCTTCTCTTCCGGTGTCAACTGGGTCTCGCCCTTGGGTGTCACCTTGCCGACCAGCACATCGCCGGGACCCACTTCAGCACCGATATGCACGATGCCGCATTCGTCCAGACGCGCCAATTGCGCTTCGGCCAGATTGGGAATATCGCGGGTAATTTCCTCCGGCCCAAGCTTGGTATCACGTGCCGCAACCGTCAGCTCTTCGATATGGATGGAGGTGAAGCGATCCTGCGCCAGAACGCGCTCGGAAATCAGGATCGAGTCTTCGTAGTTGTACCCATTCCACGGCATGAACGCGACCAGCATATTTTGTCCAAGCGCCAGTTCACCCATGTCGGTGGAAGCGCCATCCGCTACCACATCACCGCGCACAATCACGTCGCCTACTTTGACCAGAGGGCGTTGATTAATGTTGGTGTTCTGATTGGAGCGGGTATATTTGGTCAAATTATAAATATCCACACCAACTTCGCCGGCAGTGGTCTCGTCGTCGTTGACACGCACCACGATACGTCCGGCATCCACGTAGTCAATGCGACCGCCGCGCCATGCCTGCACGGTTGTGCCAGAGTCCACCGCCACAGTACGCTCAAGCCCCGTACCCACCAGCGGCTTTTCTGCGCGCAGGCAAGGAACAGCTTGGCGTTGCATGTTGGCCCCCATCAAGGCACGGTTTGCATCGTCATGTTCGAGGAACGGGATCAGCGAGGCTGCAACCGACACCACCTGCGAGGGCGACACGTCCATGTATTCCAGCTTTTCTGGTTCGGCCAGCACGAATTCGTTGTGATGGCGCGCAGACACGATGTCATTGGTAAAGTGGCCCCTTTTATCCAGTTCTGCATTCGCCTGGGCAATGGTGAACCTGCCTTCTTCAATGGCGGACAGATAATCAATTTCATCGGTCACCTTGCTCTTATTCACCTTGCGGTACGGCGTTTCGATGAAGCCATACTCGTTGGTACGCGCATACAGTGCCAGTGAATTGATCAGTCCGATGTTCGGGCCTTCCGGTGTTTCGATTGGGCATACACGACCATAATGGGTCGGGTGCACGTCGCGCACTTCAAAGCCGGCGCGCTCACGCGTCAGGCCGCCCGGGCCCAGTGCGGAAATGCGGCGCTTGTGGGTTATTTCTGACAATGGATTGGTCTGATCCATGAACTGCGACAACTGGCTGGAGCCAAAAAATTCCTTGACTGCCGCCGAAATCGGTTTGGCGTTGATCAGATCATGCGGCATCAGATTGTCGGTTTCGGCTTGCCCAAGACGTTCCTTGACCGCGCGCTCCACGCGCGCCAAACCGGCGCGAAATGTATTTTCCGCCAACTCACCAACAGCACGGACACGGCGGTTACCGAGGTGATCGATATCATCAATCTCGCCACGGCCGTTGCGCAACTCGACCAGTATCTTCACCACTTCAACAATGTCTTCATTGGACAGAATCGACGCGCCCGTCAGCTCCTCGCGGCAGACACGGCGGTTGAACTTCATACGGCCAACGGCCGACAAATCATAGCGATCTTCGTTAAAGAATAGCCCTTGGAACAAGCCCTCCACGGCATCCTCTGTAGGTGGTTCGCCGGGGCGCATCATGCGATAGATTGCCACACGCGCTGTCCATTGATCGGTAGTTTCATCAGTACGCAGCGTTTGCGAAATAAACGCGCCATGATCCAAATCATTGGTATACAGCGTGCGTATTTTGGTGATGCCAGCTGCCTGCAGTTTTTGCAACAATACATCGGTGATTTCATCGTTGGCGTTGGCGATGATTTCACCGCTGTCTTTATCCACCACATTGGTCGCAATCACGCGCCCAATCAGGAACTCTTCAGAGACTGCCAATTTGTCGATTCCCGCTTCCTGCATTTCGCGGATATGGCGCACAGTGATGCGTTTATCCTTGGCCACGATAACTTTTCCGGTCTTGCCAATAATGTCGAAACGCGCCACATCGCCGCGCAGACGCTCGGCCACGACTTCAAACTGGATACCTTTTTTGCCCAGATGGAACGAGTCAAATTCAAAGAACATCTTGAGCATGTCTTCGTTGCCGTAACCCAGCGAACGCAACAGGATAGTGACGGGCATTTTGCGACGACGGTCAATACGGAAGTACACGTAATCCTTCGCATCGAATTCAAAATCCAGCCAGGAGCCGCGATAAGGAATAATGCGTGCGGAGAACAGCAATTTGCCGGAAGAATGCGTTTTGCCGCGATCATGTTCGAAAAACACACCGGGGGATCGGTGCAACTGCGAAACAATAACGCGCTCGGTGCCGTTAATCACAAATGAGCCAGTATTCGTCATCAAGGGAATTTCACCCATATAGACTTCCTGTTCCTTCACTTCTTTGACCGTGGGCTTGGATGCTTCCTTGTCCATGATCGTCAGGCGTACGCGCGCGCGCAACGGTGATGCGTAGGTCAATCCGCGCTGTTGGCATTCTTTCACATCAAACGGCGGCATCCCCAACTGGTAACTGACAAAGTCGAGCCGCGCATTTTTAGAATGGCTATGGATCGGAAAAATTCCGTTAAAGGCGGCCTGCAAGCCATCGTTCTTGCGTTGTTCCGGTGGAGTATATGCCTGCAAAAATGCGGCAAAGGATTCCAGTTGAGTGGACAATAAAAAAGGAACGGGCAGCGCGCCGATTCGCTTGGCAAAACTTTTACGGATGCGTTTTTTTTCGGTAAAAGAGTAGCTCATATAATCTCCACGATTGAGGAAAACAAAGTTTAAGGACAGGCACAACCTTCAGGTCATACCGGTACTAAAAAAGACAGGGGGCAGGAAATATTCGCGCTTCCTGGCCGCTGGCTTCTTAAAGCGGCAAAAGGCTGACGGTAAGCCGTCAGCCTTTCTACAGCGTACAACCTTACTTGATTTCAGCAGTTGCGCCAGCTTCGATCAATTGCTTGGCGACCGCATCAGCATCAGCCTTGGATACACCTTCCTTAACCGCTTTCGGCGCACCGTCCACCAGATCCTTGGCTTCTTTCAAGCCCAGGCCGGTAATGGCACGAACCACCTTAATCACGTTCACCTTGCTGTCACCAGCGCCGGTCAGGATCACGTTGAACTCGGTTTGCTCGGCAGCAGCGGCAGGACCGGCACCAGCGGCAGGTCCAGCCACGGCAACAGCCGCAGCAGATACGCCGAATTTTTCTTCCATTTGTTTGATCAGATCAGACAATTCCAGCACAGTCATGCCAGCGATTGCGTCCATCAAGTCAGCATTAGTTACAGCCATGTTGTTCTCCCAGTTCGGTTAATTCAAAAAAGTTCAGTTAATTCAAACGCAATTAAGCGGTTGCGGGTTCTTTGCTGTCGCGGATCGCAGCCAGGGTGCGCACGAACTTGGCAGTCGTCGCATTCATGGTTGCCATCAGGCGCGCGATCAACTCATCGCGGCTCGGGATAGCGGCAAGCACAGCGACCTGTTCTGCCGACATCACGGAACCGCTCATTGCACCAGCTTTGATCACCAGTTTGCTGTTGTTCTTGGCAAAATCGAACACCACCTTCGCCGCAGCGACCGGGTCAGCACTCATGCTATACACAAGAGGGCCCACCATTTTTTCGGCCAGCGGTTCAAACGGGGTTCCTTGCACCGCACGTCGTGCCAATGTATTTTTCAACACATGGAAATACACCCCAGAACTGCGCGCAGTGGCGCGCAATCTGGTGATGTCGGCGACTCCGATACCGCGATATTCTGCCAAGACGATGGTTTGCGACTGCGCTACTTGTGCACCCACTTCCGCCACCACTGCCTGTTTTTCTTGCAGATTGAGACTCAAGTCTTCCTCCATTATCCGGAATGCATTCGCATACACTCCATTGATTACAACTGCGACCTTGAGTCAGGAGAACAACAATTCCTGCTCGCGGGCACACCATCTGCGGGGGAATCAGAGGGCTGAAGACAGAGGGCTGAGGAC
>CAZMWC010000032.1:0-12910 GCA_964569805.1 uncultured Gallionella sp. | reverse complement strand
CGGATGTTTCAACGAGACTTGGTGCAATGCGCTGCGCTTATTGCACCCTACAAAACCTGATGCCAAATACCCTAGCCAACTGGCTGACCTACCTCGAATCCCTGCACCCCAAAACCATCGCGCTCGGTCTTGAGCGTGTGGCGCAGGTCAAACAGCGGCTCAAGCTCGATCCGAATTTTCCCATCATCGTGGTCGGCGGCACCAACGGCAAAGGTTCGGTGTGCGCGATGCTGGAATCCATGCTGCATGCCGCCGGATACAAGGTTGGCTGCTATACCTCGCCGCATTTGCTGCATTACAACGAGCGGGTACGCATCGGCAAGCAACAGGCGAGCGATGCGGAGTTGTGCGCGTCGTTCGAGAAAATCGAGCAGGTGCGCGGTGGCATCTCATTGACCTATTTCGAGTTCGGCACGCTTGCGGCGATGCAGTGTTTCATCGAGCACAAGGTGGAGGTCGCCATCTTGGAAGTGGGGCTGGGCGGCAGGCTGGATGCGGTGAATATCTTCGACAACGATTGCGCTGTTGTCACCAGCGTGGACATCGACCACACCGACTATCTCGGTGATACGCGCGAGCAGATCGCGTTCGAGAAGGCGGGCATTTTTCGATCAGGCAGGGTGGCGGTGTTTGGCGACCTCGACATGCCGGAGAAGATTACCGCCGAGGCGCTACGCATCGGAGCTTCGTTGTGGCGGTTAGGGCAGGAGTTCGGGTTCGAGGTAGGTAGGGCTACGCCCGACGCGGCGGGCATAGCCCGCCCTACGGTTGATGGGCAATGGAATTTCTTTGGGCCATCGGGCAAACGCCATGCCTTGCCCTATCCCGCGTTGCGCGGGGCATTCCAGCTTAACAATGCCAGCGCGGCGCTGGCGGCGCTGGACGCGCTGAAGGAAAAATTGCCGGTGAGCATGGAAGCGGTACGGCGCGGGTTGGTGGAAGTGCAACTGGCGGGGCGTTTCCAACTGGTGCCGGGCAGGCCGACGCTGATTCTGGATGTAGCGCACAACCCTCATGCGGCGCGTTCGCTGGCGCAGAACTTGTCCAACCTGCCGCCCGCAAGGACTTTTGCGGTGTTCGCCATGCTCAGAGACAAGGACATGGCGGGAGTGGCACAGGCGCTCGATACGCACATCGATACTTGGCTGGTGGCGGGCATCGCGGCACCGCGCGGCGCGACTACCGCAGAGCTGGCGCAGGTGCTGCAAGACACTGGTGTGCGCGGCGATATCCAAACCTTCGGCAACATCGCCGAGGCGCTGCAACATGCCTATAACGCGGCAGGCGAAAATGATAGAATCGCGGCCTTCGGATCGTTCTATACGGTGGCGGAAGCGATGGCTGAAAAAGGGCTGCGAGTCTTGTAGGTCGGGTTGGCGGTTTTATCGCGTAACCCAACAAACCCGGTTTTCAACATTAGCATTTGGCGCAATGACTGGATTCGTTGGGTTGCGGTACAAAAATCTGCGCCTAACCCAACCTAGAATATGTGCACGGAAAATTTTCGATTCACTTAAACAATGGCAAAACAGCAAACTGATGAAGAGTTGAACCTCAAACGCAAAGCGCGCCGTCGTCTGGTCGGCGCGATCGCGCTCACGCTGGCGGTGGTGGTGGTTCTGCCGATGGTGCTGGATAGCGAACCCAAGCTGGACGTACAAAATATTGAGTTGCGCATCCCGGCTCCCGACAAAGTCGGCGAGTTTGTTCCGGGAACGGTAACACAGCCGGAAATGGCGGAGCCGCCCGCACTTGCCGCTCCCATAGTTGAACCCGCACCCGCAGTACCGGAGACGGCGGTTGGCACAGGTTCTGGCGCAGCGCAGGCCGGCGCTATAAAACCAGCCACGCCGCCCAAGGTGCCGGATATTGCCAAGCCACCTGAAGCCAGCAAGACATCCGATGCCGCGAAACAGAATAAAGCGGCGGCGGAGGCTTTTGTCGTGCAAACCGGGGCATATTCCAATGTAAACACAGCGAAGCAGGAGTTTGACAAGCTGAAGGCATGGGGCTTCAAGGCAGCCTTCACCGAAAAAGTCGGCGACAAAGTGCGCGTGCGCGTCGGGCCGTACGCGGAGCGCGAAAAAGCCGAGAAGGTGCGCCAATTGCTGGAAAAACACGGGCTGCACCCGGTTGTCATGGGTAATCAATGACCGGCTTCGATATTGCTGTCATAGCAATCCTGCTGGTGTCCCTGTCGCTCGGTTTATGGCGTGGCTTGATCTATGAGGTTTTGTCGTTATTGGGGTGGCCGCTGGCGTTCGTATTGAGCAGGGTATTCGCCAATGATGTCGTGCCCATGATGCCGGGCGAACAGGAGGCGATGCGGATCATGCTCGCCTACGCCGTGGTGTTTGTCGCTGCATTGATCGTGTGGGGCATACTGGTGTGGCTGGCATCCAAGCTGATCAAGGCGATTGGGCTGGGCTGGCTGGACAGGGTGCTGGGTGGGATTTTTGGTGTGCTGCGCGGTGGTTTTGTGGTAATCGCGCTGGTGTGGCTGGCCGGATTGACACAGATGCCGGAACGGCCGTTCTGGCGCGATGCGCAGACCGCCAGGTTGGTTGAAGATGTCGCGTTGTGGAGCAAGGTGTGGTTGCCGGACGACATCGCGCGGCGTATTCATTACCGGATTCGTAATTGATCTCCGGGCAGTTAACTTTGGGATAAAAAACTATGTGTGGCATTCTCGGTGTGGTTTCGCAAGGGCCCGCCAATCATTTGCTGTATGACGGTTTGCAGGTTTTGCAGCATCGCGGCCAGGATGCGGCGGGCATCGCCACGCTGGATGGGCGCACTTTTCACCTGCACAAAGGCAACGGCATGGTGCGCGATGTGTTCCGCACCCGCAACATGCGCGCCCTGACGGGCAACGCGGGCATCGCCCATGTGCGTTACCCCACCGCCGGTTCTGCGGTGGATCACAACGAGGCGCAGCCGTTCTATGTCAATTCGCCATTCGGTATCGTGCTCGGGCACAACGGCAATTTGACCAATGCCGAAGAATTGAAGCGGCAACTGTTCGTTGATGATTTGCGTCACGTCAACACCAACTCCGATTCCGAAGTGTTGCTCAATGTGCTGGCGCACGAGTTGCAGGCCAAGTCCAAAGGGCTGCGTCTGGATGTGCCGACCATTTTTGCCGCAGTGTCCAGCGTGCATCAGCGTTGTCGCGGTGCGTATGCCGTGGTGGCGATGATCGCCGGTTACGGTTTGCTGGCCTTCCGTGATATTTACGGCATCCGCCCGCTGGTAGTGGGCGCGAACGAAACTGCACAGGGGCCGGAATATCTGGTTGCTTCCGAGAGCGTGGCGCTGGATACATTGGGTTTTAAATTCCTGCGTGATGTTGCCCCCGGCGAAGCGGTGTTCATCGATTTCGACGGCAAATTGCACAGCAGACAATGCAGCGACAAAGCCAAGCTGAACTCCTGCATTTTCGAGTACGTCTATTTTGCGCGTCCCGATTCGGTGATCGATGGCGTGTCGGTATACCAGACGCGGCTGCACATGGGCGAATACCTCGCCGACAAGATCAAGCGCAACTGGAGCGATGTGGCAATCGACGTGGTGATTCCGATCCCGGATTCCAGCCGCCCCAGCGCGCTGCAACTGGCGAACCGCCTCGACCTTCCATTCCGCGAGGGTTTCGTGAAAAACCGCTACATCGGCCGCACTTTCATCATGCCGGGGCAGGCGATGCGCAAAAAATCGGTGCGCCAGAAATTGAATGCCATCGGCGTGGAGTTCAAGGATAAAAACGTGTTGCTGGTGGACGATTCCATCGTGCGCGGCACTACCAGCCGCGAGATCGTGCAGATGGCGCGCGATGCCGGCGCGCGCAAAGTGTATTTCGCCTCCGCCGCACCCCCGGTGCGCTTCCCCAATGTGTACGGCATCGACATGCCGAGCCGCACCGAACTGATCGCCACCGGGCGCAGCGACGAAGAGATATGTCGCGAGATCGGCGCGGACGGGCTGATCTATCAGGATCTGGAAGACCTCAAGGAGGCGGTACGCAAGGTGAACCAAAATATCACCGATTTTGACGCTTCCTGTTTTGACGGCAACTACATTACCGGCGATATCACGCCGCAATATCTGAACGAGGTCGAGGCGCGGCGCGGTGGTAGTAACGCCAATCAGGTAGTGGATGACGATCAGCTGGAGCTGGATCTGGCGATGAGTTTGTCGTCTATGTGAGATTCAAAAATCAGATGGGGCACGAGGGAAGAATGAGCGAACAAAATTATCAACCGGAAACTCTGGCGGTGCGCGCCGGAGCCGTACATAGCCAGTTTGGCGAGAACAGCGAGGCGCTGTTTCTGACATCCAGTTTTACCTTCGAGAGCGCCGCACAGGCCGCCGCGCGCTTCATCGGCGAAGAGCCAGGCAACATCTATTCGCGCTTCACCAACCCGACCGTGACGATGTTCGAAGAGCGCCTCGCCGCGCTGGAAGGCGCGGAGCAATGCGTCGCCACGTCTTCAGGCATGTCGGCGATCCTGGCGTGCGTGATGGGGCTGCTCAAGAGCGGCGATCACATCATTGCCTCGCGCAGCATCTTCGGCGCGACGATCAACCTGTTCAACAACGTCATCAAGAAGTTCGGCGTGGAGACGACTTACGTTTCCGCCACCGACGTGTCCGAATGGCAGGCGGCGGTGCGCCCCAATACCCGGCTGCTCTTTCTGGAAACGCCGTCCAACCCGCTCACCGAGATTTCCGACATCGCCGCGATTGCCGCGGTGGCAAAGGGTTGCGGCGCGCTGCTGGCGGTGGATAACTGCTTTTGCACGCCGATCCTGCAACGCCCGTTCGAATTGGGCGCGGACATCGTGATTCATTCGGCGACCAAATACATTGACGGGCAAGGACGCGTGCTGGGCGGTGCGGTGCTGGGCAGCAGGAAGAATATGGAAGGTGTGTACGGTTTCCTGCGTACTGCCGGACCAACCATGAGCGCGTTTAACGCATGGGTGTTTTTGAAAGGCTTGGAAACGTTGAAGATTCGCATGGATGCGCACAGCGCCAATGCGCTGGAGCTGGCGCGCTGGCTGGAAGCGCAGCCCAATGTGGCGCGTGTGTTTTACCCGGGCTTGCCGTCGCACCCGCAGCATGAACTGGCGATGCGCCAGCAGAAATCTGGCGGCGGCATCGTGTCGTTCGAAGTCGCGTCATCCCGGGGGAGCGCCAAGGAGGCCGCATGGCGCGTGATCGATAACACGCGGCTGCTTTCCATCACCGCCAATCTGGGTGACACCAAGACCACCATCACGCATCCGGCCAGCACTACCCACGGGCGCATCGCGCCGGAAGCGCGCGCTGCGGCAGGCATCACGGACGGCCTGATCCGTATCGGAGTAGGGTTGGAAGCAGTCGTGGACATTCAGAACGATTTGGCGCGCGGGTTGGCTTGAAATGCAAAACAAGATTAGCCACAGCCAACAAGTAGGGTGGGCACGTTTTTGTGCCCACGCGGAAATAACCTTCGCTGACTGCGTGGGCACAAAAAACGTGCCCACCCTACTAGGTTGATGGACGTACTCGCTGCCCAGGTCGGCGGTTTGCTCAAGGCGCACGGCTTGATGCTCGCGACGGCGGAATCATGCACCGGCGGTGGCGTGGCGCAGGCCATTACCGAGGTGTCGGGCAGCTCGGCATGGTTCGAGCGCGGCTTCATTACTTATTCCAATCTTGCCAAGCAACAGATGCTGGGGGTGAGCGAAGCGACGCTCGTGCAGCATGGTGCAGTATCCGAAGCGGTGGTGCGCGAGATGGTGGCGGGCGCATTGCAGCATAGTGCTGCGCAAGTGGCTCTCGCGGTGAGCGGCATCGCCGGGCCAGAGGGCGGTACGCCGGAAAAACCGGTCGGCACGGTATGGTTTGCCTGGGGCATCAAACATGGCGCGACACATGCGCAACGCTATCAGATCAATGGCAACCGTGCCGAAATGCGCGCACGGTCTGTGCGTATTGCCTTGCAGGGCGTGATTGATTTGCTTGGGAAGCGAACGGAGTTGGCTTGATTTTTCATAGGGTGTGCCATAATCAGCACACAATTTCTTGAGGAGAAAACGATGGATGAAAACAAAAGCAAGGCGCTTGCAGCGGCATTGGGACAGATCGAAAAGCAGTTCGGCAAGGGCTCCATCATGCGCCTCGGCGAACACGATGTGGCGCGTGACATCCAGGTGGTATCCACCGGCTCCCTGGGGCTGGACATCGCGCTGGGTGTGGGCGGTTTGCCGCGCGGGCGCGTGGTGGAAATTTACGGCCCGGAATCTTCCGGCAAGACCACGCTGACTCTGCAAGTGATCGCTGAAATGCAGAAGCTGGGCGGCACGGCGGCGTTCATTGACGCGGAACATGCGCTCGACCCGCAATACGCCCAGAAGCTTGGCGTGAAAGTGGAAGATCTGCTGATCTCGCAGCCGGACAACGGCGAGCAGGCGCTGGAAATTACCGACATGCTGGTGCGTTCCGCCTCGGTGGATATTGTGGTGATCGATTCGGTTGCCGCCTTGACACCCAAGGCCGAAATCGAGGGCGAGATGGGCGATGCGCAAATGGGTTTGCATGCGCGCCTGATGTCGCAAGCTCTGCGCAAGCTGACTGCCAACATCAAGCGTTCCAACACGCTGGTTATTTTTATCAACCAGATTCGCATGAAAATCGGCGTGATGTTCGGCAACCCGGAAACCACTACTGGCGGTAATGCACTCAAATTTTACGCATCGGTGCGCCTCGATATCCGTCGCATTGGCGCAATCAAGAAGGGCGACGAAGTGATCGGCAACGAGACGCGCGTCAAGGTGGTGAAGAACAAGGTCGCGCCGCCGTTCCGCGAGGCGCTGTTCGATATTTTGTATGGCGAGGGCATCTCGCGCGAAGGCGAAATCATCGAGCTGGGTGTGCAACATAAATTGGTCGAAAAATCCGGTGCCTGGTATAGCTACAAGGGCGAAAAAATTGGCCAGGGCAAAGACAATGCGCGCGAATACTTGCGCGAGCATCCTGAAATTGCTTTTGAAATTGAAAACAAGGTACGCGGGGCGCTTGGCATAGCGTTGCTCGAAGCAGGCGAAAAAAAGAGCGCCAAGACCGGGGAAAAAACCAGTGCGAAAGCGAGTGTGAAAACCGGTGAGGAAAAAGCCTGAATTAAGCCTGCGTACGCGCGCCTTGCAATATCTGGCGCGCCGCGAATATAGCCGCATCGAGCTGCGCGCCAAGCTGCTGCCCTATGCCGGTGAGGATGGTGATTTTGGCCAGCCGCAGCCGGAAGACCTCGATGCGCTATTGGATGATTTGACGAAGCGCGGCTGGCTGTCCGATGCCCGCGCCGCCACACAATTGCTGCATGCCAAACGTAGCCGCTTCGGCACTCAACGCATCACCCATGAGCTGCGACAGAAGGGTATCCCGGATGATTTGATCAATCAGGCATTGCCTGCCCTGAAAGAAAGCGAGCAGGAAACTGCACGTGCGGTATGGCAACGGAAATTCGGTACTCTACCGCAGGGCGATAAAGAAAAAGCCAGGCAAATGCGCTTCCTGCAATCGCGTGGTTTCTCGCTGGATACCATTTTTTGCGTGTTGCGTGGCGAGCCGGATGTTGAGATTTGAGAACTAGCGGGAGTAGGAAAATTAAAAAACTGCCTGTTTAGCTCGTCGGGTAAAGCATTGGCTGTCGCACTTCAAAATTGAATCTGCGAGGCTCACTGAAGGGAAATGTTAGCTGTTACCTTTGCGGCAATAACAATAGACAAACTGCTGCACGGTACCGAACGGGGTATGGTGCGCTTCCTTTTCATGCCCTGTCAGCAGGAAGGCATCTCCGAACTCGGCATGCAGGGATTCCGGGCGATACCGCATGACAGGCAGGCCGCTGCATTTTTCCGGCCCATCTTCCGCAAAAGTGGCAACGATCACATGCCCGCCGGGGCGAACGGCGCGCATTACCTGTTCGACGTAGGCATGGCGGTCTGCCGGGTCGGTCAGGAAATGGAACACTGCGCGGTCATGCCAGATGTCGAATCGATGCAGGGGAAATGTTACACGTGTGATGTCGCCTTCGATCCAGTGTACGGAATCTGCAAACTTGCCCAAGCGCTGCTTTGCTGCCGCAAGCGCTGCGGCTGACAGATCAAGCACGGTCAGGTCGGCATGACCTTCCGCCAGCAGATCATCCACCAGTGTGGAAGCGCCTCCGCCCACATCGATGATTGCCGCATCCTTGCCGAGTCCGGTATGCCGGATGATGCGTAGCGAGTGTTCCGCATGCTCCTGGAACCAACTGACCGAGTCAGATTTCTTGGCGGTGTATACCTGTTCCCAGTGTTGTTTGCGGTTCATAGTTTTGAGAGATGGTGCGCCAGTCGAGGTGTGGGTAGGTGCGAATTCATTCGCACGAACAACAGGTTATGTGCGAATTAATTCGTACATACACAGGCGATACGGTACCATGAATGAAAAGAATATTCATCATCAACTGCGTTTTTTAGGATAATCCGAACTGGTGTCCTCGACAGGAATCGAACCTGTAATTGACCCTTAGGAGGGGCCGGTTATATCCATTTAACTACGAGGACAGCTAGACTGCGGAAGCTGCGCATTCTAGCTCAAACATCGCACATTCATAACTCGCTTGACCGCTCATTGATGAATAAACATAAATTACCACCCACCGTCATCGCCATCGGCCTGGTCAGTTTTCTGAACGATCTGGCTTCGGAAATGGTGACACCGTTCATTCCGATATTGATTGCCACGGTATTGGGCGCGGGGCCGGTGATACTCGGGCTGGTGGAGGGGGTGGCGGATGCGGCGGCGAGCTTTATCAAATTGTGGGCGGGGCGGTATTCGGATGGCAAGCACGGGCGGCGCAAGCGGTTGATGGTGTTCGGCTATGGCTTGTCCAATCTGGCGCGCCCGTTGCTGGGGTTGGTGTCGAGCTGGGGGGCTTTGCTGTTGCTGCGCAGTCTGGATCGCGCCGGTAAGGGCCTGCGCAACGCACCGCGCGACGCGCTGTTGGCGGATAGCGCACACCCGGAGATACACGGTTTTGCCTATGGTTTCCACCGCGCCATGGATAATGCCGGCGCGCTGGGCGGCACACTGCTTGCCATCATTGCGTTGAGCTGGCTGCACTGGACGGTGAGCGAGGTGATTCTGTGGTCGATCGTGCCGGGCATATTGGTGATGCTGGTGCTGATCTTCGGTGTGCGTGAGCCGCCGCGCCTTGAGGTAGCGCAAGAAAAGCCGCGCGCGCCGTTGGTCTGGTCGCTGTTGTCGGCCAATACGCGCCGCTATTTGTGGGTGCTGGTGTTGTTCACTTTTGCGCGCGTTTCGGAGAGTTTTATCCTGTTGCGCGGCAACGAGCTGGGCATGAGTCTGGTGCATGTGCTGTTGTTGTGGGCGCTGCTTAATGTGTGCAAATCTGCCACATCACTGCTGGGTGGGCACCTGGCAGACAAGTTTGGTCTGCGCCGTTTGAGTATGATCAGTTGGTCGGGCTATGCCGTGAGTTTTGTCTTGCTCGGTTTATCTTCAAGCGCTGACGCATTGTGGATCAGCACACTGTGTTATGGCTTGTTGACCGGCTTGGGCGAGGGTTCCGAACGCGCGTTGATCAGCTTGTATGCCGACGAACGCGAGCGCGGCACGGCGTTTGGCTGGTATCATCTCGCCGTCGGCTTGAGCGCCATTCCCGCCGGTGTGCTGTTTGGCGCACTGTGGCATTACTGGGATGCCGGTGTCGCCTTCATCTTTGCCGGAACGCTGGCTTTATTGTGCGCGCTGTTGCTGCGTTTCTGGAGTTTCAACCGCAAGTCTTAATCCGCTTTTTCGGACAAGTAAATTTCCCCTATGCCTCTTATTACACTAGACAAAGCATGCCTCGCATTCGGGCATGTTGCACTGCTTGATCATACTGATTTCCAGCTCGACGAGGGCGAACGCGTCGGCCTGATCGGGCGCAACGGCGGCGGCAAATCGAGCATGATGCGCGTGCTTGCCGGGCAGGGGGCTTTGGACGACGGATTGGTGTGGCGCGCGCCGACGGCACGCATCTGCTATGTCAGCCAGGAACCGGTACTGGATGCCGACGACCCGGTGTTCGATGCCGTGGCAAAAGGTTTGGGCAAGCTGCAAAAACTGCTGCACGATTATCACCATATTTCGCATCAACTTTCCGAACCGGACGCGGATTTCGACAAACTTCTGGAAGAGATGCAGCACTTGCAGACGCAGCTTGAAGCGCAGGATGGCTGGTCGGTGCAGTCGCGCATTGAGACCACCATCGCAAAACTGGATCTGGATGCCGACAAGCGCGTCGGCGAACTGTCCGGCGGGCAGCGCAAACGCGTGGCGCTGGCGCAGGCACTGGTGGCTGAACCGGATGTGCTGATCCTCGACGAACCGACCAACCATCTGGATTTCGCTTCCATCGAATGGCTGGAAGGCTTGCTCAACAACTTCAAGGGGGCGGTGCTGTTCGTGACCCATGACCGGCGTTTTCTGGACAATGTCACCACGCGCATCATCGAGCTGGATCGCGGCAATCTGGCGAGCTTCCCCGGCAACTTCTCCGCCTATCAGGCGATTAAGGAGCGCATGTTGGCGGACGAGGCAGTGGTGAACGCCAAGTTCGACAAAGTGCTGGCGCAGGAAGAGGTGTGGATACGCCAGGGGGTCAAAGCGCGTTGTACCCGCAATGAGGGGCGTGTGTTGCGCCTGGAGCAACTGCGTCGGGATCGTGCGGCGCGGCGCGAGAAACTCGGCAAGGTCGAAATGAGCGTGGACACGGGGAACCGTTCCGGCAAGCTGGTGGCGGAACTTTCCAATGTGCATAAATCATTTGGTGGCAAGAAAATTATCGACGACTTTTCCTGCCGTATTCAGCGCGGCGACAAGATCGGTTTGCTCGGGCCGAACGGTGCGGGCAAGAGCACGCTGCTCAAGATCATCCTCGGAGAATTACAGCCGGACAACGGTGAGGTAAAACTCGGCACGAAAATATCAGTGGCATATTTCGACCAGTTGCGCGAGCAGCTCGACGATGAAGCAACACTCGCCGACACCATCAGCCAGGGCTCGGATTTTGTCGAGATTGGCGGACAGAAGAAGCACGTCATCAGCTATCTCGGCGATTTTTTGTTCGCTCCGGAACGCGCCCGTTCGCCGGTCAAGAGCTGTTCCGGCGGAGAGCGCAACCGTTTGCTGCTGGCGCGTTTGTTCACGCAGCCCGCCAACGTACTGGTGCTGGATGAACCGACCAACGATCTCGATATCGAAACGCTGGAGTTGCTTGAAGAATTACTGGCGAATTACGATGGCACACTGTTTTTGGTCAGCCATGACCGCGCTTTTCTCGATAATGTTGTCACGCAGGTGATCGCCTTCGAGGGAGACGGCAAGCTGGTGGAATATGTCGGCGGCTATGAAGACTGGGTGCGGGTGAAGAAATATCAGGCATCGGTTATTGCCACCAGGCCTGCTGTATCAACGCCGCCACGCGCGGCAACCGCACCGATTGATAAACCGAAAGCCGGCAGCAAGCTCAATTACAAGGAAATGCACGAGCTGGAAGAGCTGCCCAAGCGCATCGAAGCGCTGGAGCACGAGCAGATCGATATCGCCGCGCATCTGGCGGACGGCACGATTTATCGCACCGATGCAAAACGCGCCAAGCAGTTACAGGGGCGCAACGAGGACATCGAGGCGGAGCTGTTGGCAGCGATGGCACGTTGGGAGGAGCTGGAAAAACGCAAAGGCTGACAACCGGACTCTGTGCTGAAAAATTTTTCACAAACCGCAATCACGTGAAAAATCTGTGCTCCCGCCGCGCTGTTTTGCGCTAACGCTGGATGACGAACGAGGTGAATAGCACGGCAGCGACACCGTTGTCTCTGACGGCTGGCATGGCATCAACCCATGCAGAGCCAATGACCGGCGATGCCCTGCGAAAACCCATTACATATTCGACATGCTGTTTAACCTGTTGTGCCAGTTTTTCTCTGTTTTCGCGAGCGGCCAGTTCGGAAGAACTTTTGCTTTGCAGCACCATGTTTACGTGATGCTGTATTTCCGGGAGGCTGGCCTTTGCTCTTGCTTCAAGCCCGGGTTTGGTCAGTTTGAGCGAGAGGGATGTTTGTACGATCTGTTCGCCATTCTCGCTGCTCGTATGCGCGGTAAACGTGCCCAGATCGACAAATTTCGGATGGGCATCAGAGGCGGGGACATCTTTGTTGTTACCTTTCGTTGCAGTTGCAGTTGCACCTGCACCTGCACCCGCACCCGTACTCATACTCGCACCCGTACCCATCTGGTACCGGTAAGTTTGGCCGAATAACCAGAAAGCAGCCATCAGTAGCAGCAATATTGCGGCGATGGCGGCGATGGTTTTTGTGTATGACGCATCGTTTGACTCTGTTGCAGTTTTTGTACGGATTTTCGACATATTCGCCCCCGAGTTTAAGGTGATATGCAAAAACCTCCGAGAGGATTGGCGCTGGCAATACTGATTACCTGGCGACCCCGCTGGCACTCGACTTGTGTCGATTAGGAACTTGTCCCTTAGCCCGGAAGCTTTGCGTCCCCGCCTTTCAGCGGGTTTGCCCTTGCAGGCGTTGATTGGATCATCAACGATTGCGACCACGATTGTACCAACAATATAGACGGCGTGCATCAACACGATGCGGCTTGGGTGCAAAAAAAGTGTTGGGCGAAATCACATCCACCGTTCGCCCTGAGCCAAGCCACTACTTAACCACGAACGGACAGCTTCCCAGCGCTTTATATTTACACCCATGCGACTTTATTTGCCCGGATTTGAAAGTGCCCCCATCACCATTTAACCTACATTCCTCTGTTGGCGAAGAGTTATCAGGTATTTCAGCGGGTTATGCCG